>CALWHO010000020.1 GCA_944380405.1 uncultured Lachnospiraceae bacterium | reverse complement strand
GCTTTCAGCTTTTCGCTGTCAGCAGAAGTTATTTTATCACTTTCATTTTAGCTTGTCAAGAACTTTTTTCAAGTTTTTTTCGACTTTTTTTCAAGCTCTTTTCTTTAACTTTACTTTCGCTCTCTCTTTAGCTCGTCGCTTTATATTGCAGCGACATTTATCAATTATATCAGCTAATTTCTAAATGTCAAGAACTTTTTTAAGTTTTTTAAAAAGTTTTTTCAACTACTTTTTAATACCTTATTTCAGTTCTTTTCCGCAGCCCCTATGTGGCAGCGACAGGTATTAATTATACACACCTCACAGAAAATGTCAACACCTTTTTTTGAAAAAATTTTGAAAATTTTAAAAATTATTCAAAAAGCCCTAAAAATCAACTTTTCTTAAACTTCATCAAACTTAATTTACTGTCTTTGCGTATAGATATACAATAGTATAAAGGAGGAAATAAATAATGGACACTTTAAAATCTTTTACTAACATTATATGCGGTGAATTTGATAATTCACAGCAGATTAAAGAACTCAATGATAAAGGTATATATAACTTTCCTTTTGCAAAACACATAAATACACCTTTAAATGATAAAATAACAGACACTCCAGAAAACTTTAATGGTTTATTTGTTTTGGAAGAAAGCTATTATACTATAAACGGCAATACAAACTCATCACCTCATCTTTTCCTTTTTACAGAAGAAGCAGAAGGTGTAAAACTTACATCATATGAAATTCCTGAAGGATATGATAAAACCACATTTACATATGCTAATGTAAACTCAATACCATTTAATAACCTTAAAATTTCAGAAAAATTCACTCCAGCTATATATAAGTTAAGAGATGGTGTATGGGAAGGCGGCAGTGTAAGCATGTTCTCTCCTGTTTTAAAATTCACTCTCTTTGAACGCTTCTCAGAAGAAAAGCTTGAAGTATCAGAATCAATGGAAGTAAACGGTAAACGAACATTTGGTTTTGATGAGCCTATAATATATAAAAGAATATAAAAGTAAAAAGGACAATACAAAATATGTATCGTCCTTTTTTAATGTTATATTAAATTATTTTGTCTTACCCTGCTGTTTTGAAGCCTTTGAAGATGATGATGAATATGATGAAGTTGAAGATGATGCAGATTTATCTTTCTTCATTTCTGAACCCATTTCATATTCATTTGCAACTTCCATTCTGCTTGAACTTTTCTGATTCATAGATGACTTTCCGCTGTACTTATCGCTTCTTTTTTCCATTGCTTTTCAGCTCCTTGAAATAATTATTGTAAGCTTCCTTACACAAAGTATTATTTCTAAAAAGCAATTTATTATTCATAGATTTACGAATTAATAATTACAATTAATTTTTGACCTGCATTTATTCTGTCGCTTTTCATATTATTAAACTCCATTATTTTATTGACATAGTCTTTTATAGACTCATCATCATTTTTATACTTTTGAGAAATATCCCATAAAGTATCTCCTTTTGAAATTGTAATTTCTTTATATGAAACATTTTCGTTTTTGCTTACAGTTTCGCCAAATGTCAAATTAACACCTGCAAAAATCAAAATAACTGTAATGATAATCATAGTAATTTTTTTCATATCGCATACCTCCCAAACAAGCGTTCGTGTTCATAAATTAAATATATACGAACAGGCGTTCTTTGTCAATGGTTTTTTATCAAACGTACGTTTGATTTTTTAGCAATAATATGGTATCCTTATTTTAATAATATTTATTAGAGGTGATTATATGGCTGACATTTCTCCAAAGCAGCTTCAAATACTTGAATATCTTAAAAAAGAAGTCCGTGAAAAAGGTTATCCGCCTTCAGTGCGTGAAATATGTGAGGCAACAGGCCTTAAATCTACATCAACAGTTCATGGACATCTTTCTCGTCTTGAAAAGAAAGGCTATATAAGACGTGACCCTACAAAACCACGTGCTATAGAAATTCTCGACGGCACACCTGACGAATTTGAAAACTATCAATCCGAACAGGAAATTATAGATGTTCCTGTAATAGGAACAATTACTGCCGGTACTCCAATACTTGCAGTTGAAAATATAGAAGATACATTCCCTCTTCCTGCTTCTTATGCAGCAGGTGGAAAAACACTTTTCATGCTTAAAGTTAAAGGCGAAAGTATGATAGAAGCAGGTATATTTGATAAAGACCTTGTTCTTGTTCGCCAGCAGCCTTCTGCTGATAATGGCGATATAGTTGTAGCCCTTATAGATGATGACTACGCAACCGTTAAAACATTCTATAAAGAAAATGGTCATATCCGTCTTCAGCCTGAAAACTCATCAATGTCTCCTATTATAGTTAATGACTGTTCAATCCTCGGAAAAGTTGTAGGTCTTTTCAGAAAATTTTAATTAATATTTATGGTGCTTTATGGTAAAATATTCATAAAAAATAAATTTGGAGATGAATAAAAATATGTTCGATATAGTTCGTGTAGCAGCTGCTGTGCCGTCAATAGCCGTTGCTGACTGTAAAAAAAATAAATACGAAATTTTAAGCATTATAAAAGAAGCAGAAAAAAATAATGTTTCAATACTTAACTTTCCAGAACTTTGTATCTGCGGTTATACATGTGCCGACCTCTTCTTCCAGTCATCGTTGATAAAGGCATGCGAAGATACACTTTCCGAAATACTTGAAGAAACAAAAAATATTGATATGCTTATAACACTTGGTATACCTGTAAGCAGCGATAACCAGATTTTTAACTGTGCTGCCGTAATCCATAAAGGCAAAGTACTTGGTGTGTCAGTAAAAACATATCTTCCTAACTACAGCGAGTTTTACGAAAAACGCTGGTTTGCTCCTGCCGATAATATTACTTCAGACGAAATTACTCTCTGTGGTCAAACAGTACCTTGGGGCAATAACATTCTTTTCAAAAATGACCTTTTCCCATCTCTTGTAATTGGAACTGAAATTTGTGAAGACCTTTGGTCTCCAATTCCACCAAGCTCATATATGACAATGGCTGGTGCAACAGTTATATTAAACCTTTCAGCAAGTAATGAGCTTGCAGCAAAAAATGAATACCGCCTTAAAATAATTTCTGCACAGTCTGCTTCAACAATAAGCGCTTATGTGTATTCTTCAGCAGGTATGGGCGAATCAACACAGGACGTAGTGTTCAGTGGTCACTGCGTAATTTGTGAAAATGGCTCTCTTCTTAATCAGTCAGAAAGATTTAAAAAAGAAAGCCATATTATTTATAGCGATATTGATATTGAACAGCTTGTAAATGACAGACGTAAAAATACAACATTTATGGCTCATAACCGTGTTTATGGTCTGCCTGCATTTAGAGTAGTTTCATTTGATATGGAAGAAAAGAAATCATCATCACTTCTTCGTTATATAAGAAAAAAACCATTCGTTCCAAGAAATGATGAAATGCTTAACGAAAGATGCAGCGATATATTTAATATACAGGTGGCAGGACTTGCAAAAAGAGTTATGCACACAAATTCAAAAGCCCTTGTAATAGGTATATCAGGCGGTCTTGACTCAACACTTGCTCTTCTTGTAGCAGTTAAAACTTGTGACTATTTGGGAATAGACAGAAGCTCTGTTTTAGGCGTAACAATGCCTGGCTTTGGCACAACAGATAGAACATATAATAATGCCTTAAATTTAATGAAATCATTAGGCATTACATTAAAAGAAATTTCAATTAAAGAAGCTGCTACACTTCATTTTAAAGATATTGAGCACGATATAAATATACATGACGTAACATACGAAAATACACAGGCAAGAGAACGTACACAGATACTTATGGATATTGCCAACAAATATAACGGTATGGTTATTGGCACAGGCGATCTTTCAGAGCTGGCTCTTGGTTGGGCAACATATAACGGTGACCATATGAGTATGTACGGCGTAAATGGCGGCATACCAAAAACTCTCGTAAGAGTTCTTGTAAAATGGGTTGCAGAAAATGCAGACCTTGACCAAATGTCAAAAGATATACTTTTCGATGTACTTGATACTCCTGTAAGCCCTGAGCTTTTGCCACCTGATGAAAAAGGCAATATAAATCAGAAAACAGAAGATATTGTAGGTCCTTATGAACTTCATGACTTTTTCCTTTATTACGTTGTCCGCTTTGGCTTTAGCCCTGCAAAAATAATGTATTATGCAGAAAATGCCTTTGAAGGAGTATACGACAGAGAAACCATATTAAAATGGCTTAAAAACTTCTATCGTAGATTTTTCGCTCAGCAGTTTAAACGCTCATGTCTTCCTGATGGACCAAAGGTTGGTACAATAAACCTTTCTCCAAGAGGTGACTGGAGAATGCCAAGTGATGCCGTAAATAAAGTTTGGATGGACGAAGTGGAAAAACTCTAATATAAAGACTTTATGGTTTTATTTTAATTAAGCAATAAAAAATACCCATAGGATTTTAATTTCCTATGGGCGTTTTATTTCTTTTTTCAGATATATCATATCCTTTAAAACTTTGCCATTTTCAATAATAGGCTTTGAATAGTTGTCTGTAAAAAAATTTTTAATTACATGGGATTTTTCAAAACCGCATTTTTCATAAAAATTAATTGTTGAAGGACTATCTCCTGTTCCTACATAAAGCGTTTTGCAGTCATCAAATAAATTTTCAATATAATTTATAATTATTTTTCCATATCCTTTTTTACGAAACTTTTCATATACAGCTATGTTCTTAATCTCATAAACATCTTGACTTTCTTTTGTAACAACTGCCTGCCCTATTATTTCTTCGTCACATAATACAAATACCCTTCCTCTTTCAATGTATTTGTCAACCATGCTTTCTTCCTCATCAGCTTCCAAAAGCAAATCCAAATACTTTTTCTTGTTGTCCAAAACCTCAAATATCTCCATATTCACCCTCTCAAAACACTTTACTTAAATATAAATATATCCCTTACGTCAGCCTCTACCACGTCTGATATATCAAGAGCCAGCTTTAATGAGGGATTATACTTTCCTGCCTCAAGGCGCATTATTGTCTCACGCCTTACGCCAACCTTTTCTGCTAATTGCTCCTGTGTTAAGTCCTTTAAAATACGGTATTTTTTCAAATTGCATATAAACTCGCTCATCACATCTCCTCCAGCATATAAAGCCTTACGGCATAGAAATAAACTGTCCCGCCGTAGGC
>CALWHO010000019.1 GCA_944380405.1 uncultured Lachnospiraceae bacterium | reverse complement strand
TAATGTTCAGACTTGGCTATGGCAGAACAAGAAAAGAAGCAAGACAGATTGTTCGTCATAAACACGTACTTGTTAACGGCAAGCCTGTAGATATCCCATCATACGCTCTTAAAGTTGGAGATGTTATCGAAATTAAAGAGAAATATACTTCAATGCAGAGATACAAAGATATTCTTGAGGTTACAGACACAAGAATAGTTCCTGAATGGCTTACAGCTGATCATGAGAACTTAAAAGGCACAGTAGTAGCAAGACCTCAGAGATCACAGATTGATGTTCCTGTTGAGGAAACATTCATTGTCGAGCTCTATTCTAAATAATATTAATGCAACACTAAAAGCAGTGGGGTTCGTATTGACTCCACTGCTTGTGAAACTTTATTTTCTTATTCTATTTATTACACAGAGGAGGTTTATATTGTGTTAGAGTTTGAGAAACCTCGTATAGAGATTGCTGAAATGGCATCGGATGGAACTTATGGTCGTTTTGTTGTTGAGCCTCTTGAAAGGGGTTACGGCACAACACTGGGAAATTCTCTCAGAAGAATTTTGCTTTCATCTCTTCCGGGCGCCGCAGTAAGCAATGTTAAAATAGACAGAGTGCTGCATGAATTCAGTGTTATTCCTGGCGTTAAGGAAGACGTTTCAGAGATAATTCTCAACCTTAAAGGTCTTGCAATTAAAAACACAAGCGACAGCTTTGAGCCAAAACTTGCTTATATTGATTTTGAGGGTGAAGGCGAAGTTAAAGCTTCAGACATTAAAGTAGACAGCGATATCGAAATAATGAACCCTGACCATCATATAGCAACATTAAGCGGTGGCCCAAACAGCAAGCTTTATATGGAAATAACAATAACAAGAGGCAGAGGCTATGTTGGTGCTGATAAGAATAAAAGAGAAGACCAGCCTATAGGTATGCTTCCTGTTGACTCAATATATACACCTGTCAGAAGAGTTAATTTCCTTGTTGAAAACACACGTGTTGGCCAGATTACAGACTATGATAAGCTTACACTTGAAGTTTGGACAAATGGAACAATAGCTCCTGACGATGCTGTAAGTTATGGCGCTAAAATACTTAACGAGCACCTTAACTTATTTGTAGATCTTTCCGAAAATGCTAAGAATGCCGAAATTATGGTAGAAAAAGAAGAAGGCAAGAAAGAAAAAGTACTTGAAATGAGCATTGAAGAACTTGATCTTTCTGTTCGTTCTTATAACTGCCTTAAGAGAGCAGGCATCAACACTGTTGAAGATTTAGCAAGCAAAACGGAAGACGAAATGATGAAAGTACGTAATCTTGGACGCAAATCCCTTGAGGAAGTGCTTAACAAGATGGCGGAACTCGGTCTTAGCTTAAAGCCGAGTGAAGAATAATATAGTTGATTTATTATTTATGGCGAAATTACAGTTTTGCGTAAGACCGTAAGAGCGGCAATTCTGGGGTAAGTTTCGCAGAAAGCGGAGGATTAAAATGACAGGTTCAGGCTACAGAAAACTTGGAAGAACATCATCACAGAGAAAGGCTCTTTTAAGAAATCAGGTTACAAATTTACTTTACAACGGTAAAATTACAACAACTGATACAAGAGCTAAAGAAGTAAGAAGAATTGCTGAAAAGCTTATCACTCTTGCTGTTAAGGAAAAAGACAACTTTACAGAGGTTGAAGTAACAGCTAAAGTTGCTAAAAAAGACGCTAACGGCGCTAGAGTAAAAGAAACTGTAAACGGCAAAAAAGTTACAGTTTATGATGAGGTTAAAAAGACAATCAAGAAGGATAACCCTTCAAGACTTGCAGCAAGAAGAAAAATCCTCAGCGTTCTTTATCCTGTAACAGAGGTTCCAAAGGACGGAAAGAAAGTAAGAAAGCTTTCTAAAAAAATTGACATGGCTGCTAAGCTTTTCGATGAAATCGCTCCAAAGTATGCTGACCGTAAAGGTGGCTACACAAGAATGATTAAAATCGGACCACGTAAAGGCGATGCTGCTGAAATGGTAATTCTTGAGCTTATCTGATTTTAAGCTAAATTACGAAAATAACACAAAAAAGGGGATTAAGTCAGCTTAATCCCCTTTTTAAAAGTTTATTTTAGTGAAAAAAACATAAAATTTGTGGATTTTTCAGTGAAATAAATTGATTTTTGGTGTATAATTTTTCTGTTTAGCATAATATTTAAGGCAGGAAGGTGCATTCGTGGATACAATGATTAAAACCGAGAATTTAAGTTATGAATATTCGGTTACTTACGAGGAAAAAGGAAAGAGTATCACTAAAAAAATAGTTGCTCTTGATAATATAAATATCGAAATAGAAAAAGGCTCTTTTGTAGCTGTTTTAGGCCATAACGGTTCCGGTAAGTCAACTTTGGCAAAGCATATAAATGCCCTTGTTCGTCCTACCAGCGGAACACTTTGGATAAACGGATATGACACTAAAAATGATGAGTTTATTTGGGATATACGTCAAAGTGCAGGTATGGTTTTTCAAAATCCTGATAACCAGATAGTGGCTACAATAGTAGAGGAAGATGTGGCTTTTGGTCCTGAAAACTTAGGTATAGAGCCTGACGAAATCCGACGCAGGGTGGATAATGCCATAGCTACCGTTCACATGGAAGATTTCAAAAAAAGTGTTCCTTCAAAATTAAGCGGCGGCCAGAAACAAAGAATAGCCATAGCCGGAGTTCTTGCTATGCAGCCGGAATGTATTGTTCTTGATGAGCCGACAGCTATGCTTGACCCGGAAGGCCGTAAAGATGTTATAAATACCATAACACGCCTTAATAAAGAAAAAGGCCTTACAACAGTTCTTATAACTCATTATATGGACGAAACAGTAGGAGCCGACAGAATAATAGTAATTGATGACGGACACATTGTAATGGACGGTTCACCACGTGAAGTTCTTGTTCAGGTAGAAAAAATGAAAAGCTTTGGCCTTGAAGTCCCGCAGGTTACAGAAATAGCTTATAACCTTCGTAAAAAAGGCATTGATATTCCGGCAGATATTTTAACACCGGAAGAAATGGTAGGTGCTATATGTCGATTGAAATCAGCCATTTAACACATTTGTATAATCCGGGCACAGCAATGGAAAGAAAAGCCCTTGATGATGTAAATATAAC
>CALWHO010000018.1 GCA_944380405.1 uncultured Lachnospiraceae bacterium | reverse complement strand
GCGTTGTACCAGAAGGTACGCTGTAATAGGGAGAACGCCCGAAAAAGCCCGTAGTTTCAAGGTTTTTGAGGTATTGGAAGTCATCTGGCATAATGCCGTACGAGGTGGTATGCCATACTCCTAAGCGGTAGGTCGGGTGTTCGAATCACCTCGGGAACAGACAAAAAGACCGACATAAGTCGGTCTTTTTTTATTATGTATATTTAAGCTTTTTTGTATCCGCATTTAGGGCAAACGCCATTTTCATTTAATGCGATACCGCAAAGAGGACAGCGGTCAATGTTATTTTTAGTTGTATATTCTTCTGATGCTGCGTTTACACCACTTGTAAATGTAATTTTAGCAATATTAAGCTTGTCTTTTAAAAGGTCATAAACAATTTTAATCATGCCCTCTACTGTTAATGTTTCTTTTGTTACTACTAAGCGACATTCTGGGTAAGCCTTAGCAAGTTCTGTTTCAAAAGCAGGACCCTTCATCTGATTTTGAGGTGCACCATCACGTATACCTTGTTCTTCATAAACCTTAAGTATTGCAGGAAGTAATGGGTCATCTTCTCTTAAAATAAGTGCATGGTCAAAGTTTTTAAGTACATTCCATGCTGTTTTCTGAATTTCGTTACATGGGAATACCATATTTACACCAGGCTCAACTGTGTCCTCAACCTCAATTGTCAAAACACCTGTGTGTCCATGGAGATACTGAGCTTCACCTTTAAAACCATAAAATCTGTGTGCATACTGTAAATCTAATGTTGTAATACTTCTCATAGTGCAAACCTACTTATTTTTTTATTTTAAAGAGCATTTCTGCTCTTTTTTTACTTAAACAATCTACATTTTGCTGTGACACTCATCACAAACATACTGTATTTTAAGGTCATAGCCTTCTATACCAAAGCCCACCTGTTTTTCCAGTTCCTTTGTAATGTCTGAAAGAAATATATCTGAAAGTTTACCGCAGCAGCTGCATATAAGATGGTCATGACGAATTATTTTGTCATATCTGTCAGGGCAGCCTTCAATGCTTATTTTTCTTATTTTTCCCTGTTTATATAAATTGTTTAAATTATTATAAACAGTAGCCAGCACAACAGATGGATATTTTTTCTTAAGTTCAAAAAAAATCTGTTCCGCAGTCATGTGTTCATTTGAATAATTTACAATTTCTAATATAACGTTTTCATATCTCATATGGCATCACTCATTTTAGAATTATTCTAATTCTAATATATATTATCTACCATTTTGTCAATACTTTTTATAATAATTACAAACTTTTATTAAAAATTTTTTATAACAATCATTATTTCGTGTTTTATTTTTTGTATTTTTTAATTTTCATCATGCAAATTTATAATTTTACATATTTGGTGTATTTTCTATTTATTTTTTTTAATTCTCTTACTATAATAATAAATGTAAAAATCAGTTATATTTAAAATTAATTAATATAGGAGAAATGCTTATGCCAAAAAGAGAAGACATCAACAAAGTTCTTATTATAGGCTCAGGCCCTATAATAATCGGTCAGGCTTGTGAGTTTGACTATTCAGGCACACAGGCCTGCAAAGCACTTCGTAAACTTGGTTACGAAATCGTACTTGTAAACTCAAACCCTGCCACAATTATGACAGACCCTGAAACAGCCGATGTAACATACATTGAGCCACTTAACGTGGAAAGACTTGAACAGATTATAGCTAAAGAAAGACCGGACGCACTCCTTCCAAACCTTGGCGGTCAGTCTGGTCTTAACCTTTGTTCAGAGCTTGCAAAGGCAGGCATACTTGACAAATATAACGTAAAGGTTATAGGTGTTCAGGTAGATGCCATTGAAAGAGGCGAAGACCGTATAGAGTTTAAAAAATCAATGGACGCCCTTGGCATTGAAATGGCAAGAAGCGAAGTTGCATACTCTGTTGAAGAAGCCCTTAAAATAGCTGACGACCTTGGATACCCTGTTGTTCTTCGTCCAGCATATACAATGGGCGGTGCAGGCGGCGGCCTTGTATATAACAAAGAAGAATTAAAAACTGTTTGTGCAAGAGGCATTCAGGCAAGCCTTGTAGGTCAGGTTCTTGTAGAAGAATCAATTCTCGGCTGGGAAGAGCTTGAGCTTGAAATAGTTCGTGATGCTGACAATAACATGATTACTGTTTGCTTCATTGAAAATATCGACCCACTTGGCGTTCATACAGGCGACTCATTCTGCTCTGCTCCAATGCTTACAATTTCTGAAGAATGTCAGAAGAGACTTCAGGAACAGGCTTATAAAATTGTAGAGTCAGTTCAGGTTATAGGCGGTACAAACGTACAGTTTGCTCATGACCCTGTTACAGACCGTATAGTTGTTATTGAAATTAACCCAAGAACATCACGTTCTTCTGCTCTTGCTTCAAAGGCAACAGGCTTCCCTATTGCCCTTGTTTCAGCTATGCTTGCTGCAGGTCTTACACTTAAAGACATTCCTTGCGGTAAATACGGAACACTTGATAAATACGTTCCAGATGGCGACTATGTTGTAATTAAGTTTGCTCGTTGGGCATTTGAAAAATTCAAAGGCGTTGAAGATAAACTTGGCACACAGATGAGAGCTGTTGGCGAAGTAATGAGCATTGGTAAAACATATAAAGAAGCCTTCCAGAAAGCTATCCGCAGCCTTGAAACAGGCAGATACGGTCTTGGATATGCTAAGGACTTTAACTCAAAAACAAAAGAACAGCTTCTTAAAATGCTTGTAAACCCATCAAGCGAACGTCACTTCATTATGTACGAAGCACTTCGTAAAGGCGCAACTGTTGAAGAAATTTTTGAAATTACAAAAGTAAAAACATACTTCATAGAACAGATGAAAGAACTTGTTGAAGAAGAAGAAGCTATCGCTAAATTCAAAGGCTCTCTTCCAACAGATGAACTTCTTATTCAGGCTAAGAAAGACGGCTTCTCAGATAGATATTTAAGCCAGATACTTGACATTACAGAAGATACAGTACGTGAAAAACGTATTGCTCTTGGTATGGAAGAAAACTGGGAAGGCGTTCACGTAAGCGGTACAGAAAACAGTGCTTACTACTACTCAACATATAACGGCGAAGATAAAAACCCGGTAAGCACAGACAAGCCAAAAATTATGATTTTAGGCGGTGGTCCTAACCGTATTGGACAGGGCATTGAGTTTGACTACTGCTGTGTTCATGCTTCTCTTGCCCTTAAAAAGCTTGGCTTTGAAACAATAATTGTAAACTGTAACCCAGAAACAGTTTCAACAGACTATGATACATCAGATAAGCTCTATTTCGAGCCACTTACACTTGAAGATGTATTAAGCATATACAATAAAGAAAAACCACTTGGCGTTATAGCTCAGTTTGGCGGTCAGACACCTCTTAACCTTGCTTCACAGCTTGAGAAAAACGGTGTTAAGATTCTCGGTACTCCACCATCAGTAATTGACCTTGCAGAAGACCGTGACCTTTTCCGTGAAATGATGGAAAAACTTGAAATTCCTATGCCAGAATCAGGCATGGCTACAACTGTTGAAGAAGCTCTTGAAATAGCTAAAAACATTGGCTACCCTGTTATGGTTCGTCCTTCATACGTACTTGGCGGACGTGGTATGGAAGTTGTATATGATGATGAAGCAATGGCTCAGTACATGAAGGCAGCTGTTGGTGTAACTCCAGATAGACCAATACTTATCGATAGATTCCTTAACCATGCACTTGAATGTGAAGCAGACGCTATCAGCGACGGTACACATGCTTTCGTTCCTGCTGTTATGGAACATATTGAGCTTGCAGGCGTTCACTCAGGTGACTCAGCTTGTATAATACCTTCTGTTCACATTTCAGAAGAAAACGTAAAGACTATTAAGGAATACACAAAGAAAATTGCAGAAGAAATGCACGTTAAAGGTCTTATGAACATGCAGTATGCTATTGAAAACGGCAAAGTTTATGTTCTTGAAGCAAACCCACGTGCTTCCCGTACAGTACCTCTTGTTTCAAAGGTTTGCAATATCCGTATGGTACCTATTGCAACAGATATTATTACATCTGAAATTACAGGCAGACCATCACCTGTTGAAAACCTTAAAGAACAGGATATACCATTCTACGGTGTAAAAGAAGCTGTATTCCCATTTAATATGTTCCCAGAAGTTGACCCTGTATTAGGACCTGAAATGCGTTCAACAGGCGAAGTTCTTGGTCTTTCAACTTCATATGGCGAAGCATTCTATAAGGCACAGGAAGCTACTCAGTCAAAACTTCCTCTTGAAGGCACAGTTCTTGTATCAGTAAATAACAAGGACAAAGAAGAATCAGTTGAAGTTGCAAAAATATTTGCAGAATGTGGATTTAACATTATTGCCACAAACTCAACATGCAAGCTCTTAAATGAAAATGGCGTTGCTGCAACAAAAGTTAATAAACTTTCAGACGGCAGACCAAACATACTTGACATGATTACAAACGGCAAAATTGACTTTGTTGTTAACACACCTGTTGGTAAAGACAGTGTAAACGACGATAGCTACCTTAGAAAAGCAGCTATTAAAGCAAGAATTCCTTATATGACAACTGTTGCTGCTGCAAGAGTTGCTGCAAAGGGTATCCGCTACGTTAAAGAGCATGGAAATGGCGAAGTTAAGTCACTTCAGCTTCTTCATAGCGAAATAAAAGATAAATAATATTTATTATAAAAGCAGGCATTAAAATCTTAATGCTTGCTTTTTTTATACAAAAAAATATTTTAATTTAGTAATTATTTTTTAAACTTTTTACACCGCCTAAAACGTCTAAGTAGTAAACGAAATAATACTTCATATTATGAGCATTTTAGGAGGGGTTATAATGAGAAAATACATTAAACCTATTCTTGCAACAACATTTACTATTGCAGCTGCCACATGTGTTATGGCTTCACCAATACTTCAGGACATCAGTGCAAAATTCAATCCAGAGATTAAATATACATTAAATGGCGAAGAAATATTAAAAGGTCAGGGAGCTCTTGTTTCTGAAGACAGAGCTTATGTACCTGTTAGAAGCCTTTCAGAAGTAGTTGGCATGGAAGTTGACTATAAAGACGGTACTGTTATTTTAAATGACGCAAAAGAAGAAATTAAAACAGAAGTAAAATCAACAGACATAAAATTTAATAACAAAGACTATACTCTTACAGCTGCTTTTCCAGAAGAAGTAAGTAAATATGTAACATTAGAGGCTGAAAAAGACAAAGATTTATGCCTTATTAGATTTGAAAAAGACGGAAAAATAGCAAACATCGGCTCATTCCAGTTCTTTACAGAAAAAGATTATGATGCTATGGATCCTAAACAAATGCCTGTTCCAACAGAAGTTTTAAGAGCTGACGGCGTAGTTGTAGCTTTCCAGGGTCTTCAAGACATGCCTTTTGAAGTTCCAAGTAAGGAAGCTGATTTAGTTTCTATTTACCATGAAAATGTAGGAGATATGCTTAAATCAGTTACTTTCCAGAGCAAATAATATTATTTCCCTTTTATAAATAAAGAAGGCGGCTTCATCGCCTTCTTTATTTTGTGTAATTTTCGTAAGATTATTTTAATAATATGAATGAAACTTTTAAAACTATTAATTCGTCTATATAGTATAATGATATTAAAGTTAAGAGGTGAATATCATGAAAAAAATAATCTATATAATTTTAGCCGCTGTATTATCAGCATCATTTTCTCTATCAGCCATGGCTGCAGTACATGAGCCTTTTTATAAATCAAACATAGAAAACTACGACTCCAGAAAGGACTATTATATAGACCGTGGAGAGCTTGCAAAATATATGTCAAAACTTTATACAATGCTTTCAAATAAAACTTTGCCAAAGAGCAATTTAAATCTTTCAGATGTTGATGAAAGTAAATATCCATATATTGCAAATGTAGCAGCAGCAGGAATAATGCCTGCTACAAACAACAAATTTTATCCAAACAAAACAGTATCTGGAATAGAGTTTGCAAAAATACTTGTAAACACTATAAATGCTGCATATCCAAGCACCGAAAAATATAACCTCTCTTCATATTCATTTTTAACAAGCAGAGGTATTTGGGATAGTACAGCGGGCATAAGCAGACCTGTTACACTTAAAAATGTATCAAATATGATAGATAACACTCTTTCTGCCGCTCCTGATTTTAAAGAGGTTAAAAAAACAGAAGCTTCAACAACTGAAAACAAAACAAATACAAACCAGCCTCCAAAATCAACTGTTACAGAAGGCAAAGTTGCATATCTTACATTTGATGACAGCACATCTGAAAACACAATAAAAATACTTGATACATTAAAACAGTATGGAATAAAGGGAACATTTTACATAACAGGCACGTCTAATCCAGAGATAATAAAAAGAATTGCCGATGAAGGACATGCCATAGGAAATCACACATTCTCCCATGACTATGAATACATTTATTCCAGCAAAGAGGCTTTCTTTGAAGACTTCTATAAAGAAGAAGCATTTCTTGAATCAATAATAGGCTATAAACCAAAACTTGTTCGTCTTCCTGGCGGTTCCAACAACACAGTAAGCCTTAAATATGGCGGTGAAAATGTAATGAAAGAAATTACAAAAGAGCTTACAGAAAAAGGCTATATTTATACTGACTGGAACAGCGAAGCAAAAGATGCTTCTACAAAAAATATAACACCAGAACAGGTTAAGGCAAACATATTTGAAACTGCATCAAAAAGAGAAAAAGCCATTGTTCTTATGCACCAGACAAAGGGCAAAGAAGCAACAGCTGAGGCTCTTCCTTCTGTAATAGAAGAATTTAAGGCACAGGGCTTTAAATTTGATGTAATATCTGACACATCTTATAATGCGCAGTTTCTTAAATAATTAACTTTTGGAAAAACAACTGCTTATTTTAGCATTGTTTTCATATAAACCCCAAAAATATATTTTTACACACAAATCAAAAAAAACGGCTGATTTCTCAGCCGTTTTTTTTGATTTTATTATATTTCAATAAGCTCGTACTGGTCAGTTCCAAGACCGATTTTAACAGCATGTTCAATACATGTTTTCCACTCTGTATCAGGGTGAGTCATATTAAAGTGGTCATGGTCATGTTCACAGCAGTTTTCTTCTGCTTCTTTAATATTATCGCTTAATATACTTCCTGAAATAACAGGCATTTTGTTTGAAAGGTCTGCACATGCCACATCAAGAGCAACTGGGTCAAATGATGCAAGCATACCTACGTTAGGAATAATAGGAATGTCGTTTTCTGAATGGCAGTCGCAGTTTGGAGAAACATCGCAAATAAGTGAAATATGGAAGCATGGTCTGTCTTTAGTTACAGCAAGGCTGTATTCTGCCATTTTTCTATTTAAAACAGCAACTGAATCTGTATATGCTGATGCAATAGCATCTTTTGGACAGACAGCAAGACATCTGCCGCAGCCAACGCACTTATCTGTGTTTATAACAGCACTTTCTGGTGAAAGTTCTGGAGCACCATGAGCACAGATTCTATAGCAGTTTCCGCATCTGATACATTTTTTCTGTTTGATAAATGGCTTACCTTCGCAGTGCTGCTCCATTTTACCGGCTCTTGAGCCACAGCCCATACCGATATTTTTAATAGCACCGCCAAAACCTGTCATTTCATGGCCTTTAAAATGGTTAAGAGAAATAAAAACATCAGCGTCCATTATAGCACGACCGATTTTTGCTTCTTTAACATATTCACCGTCTACAGGCACAAGTACCTCATCTGTACCCTTAAGACCGTCACCAATAATAACATGACAGCCTGTCTGATATGGTGAAAAACCATTTAAATATGCAGTTTCAAGATGGTCTAAAGCATTTTTTCTGCTGCCTACATAAAGTGTGTTACAGTCTGTTAAGAAAGGCTTACCACCAAGTTCTTTAACATAGTCTGCCACAACTTTTGCGTAGTTAGGACGAAGGAAAGCAAGGTTTCCATATTCGCCAAAATGAATTTTAATAGCTGCATACTTATGTGTAAAATCAATATTTTCAAAACCAGCTGTCTTCATAAGACGATGAAGCTTCTGAAGGAGATTTTCTTTATAAGTAGCCTTAAAAGTTGTAAAATAAACTTTTGATTTTTCCATTATTTACCTCCCGCATTAATTTTTAAATTAATTATTGCCAATGAATATATTTTATATTGAAATTTAGTTATAGTCAAATTCTTTATTTTCAGTAAAAAAGCACCATTATTACTAATGGTGCTTTAAAATACTTAATTAAAATTCATTTCCCTCAAATTTTGGAAGACCATCAAAGCCTTTTTGAAGTTCTTCATCTGTAGGAACATAATCTGTCATTTTTCCATCATGGAATTTTTCATAAGCATACATATCAAAGTATCCTGTGCCTGTAAGACCAAATACTATTGTCTTTTCTTCTCCTGTTTCTTTGCATTTTAAAGCTTCGTCAATAGCAACCTTTATTGCATGGCTGCTTTCAGGTGCAGGAAGTATACCTTCTACTCTTGCAAACTGCTCTGCTGCTTCAAATACAGATGTCTGCTCTACTGCCACAGCTTCCATTAAACCGTCATGGTAAAGCTGTGAAAGAACTGGGCTCATACCATGGTAACGAAGACCGCCTGCATGGTTTGCAGAAGGTATAAAGCCACTGCCTAAAGTATACATCTTAGCAAGTGGGCAAACCATACCTGTATCACAGTAGTCATAAGCAAACTTACCTCTTGTTAAACTTGGGCATGACGCTGGCTCTACGGCAATAAATTTATAGTCCTTTTCGCCTCTGAGTTTTTCACCCATAAATGGAGAAATAAGACCGCCAAGGTTTGAACCGCCGCCTGCACAGCCAATAATAACATCAGGTACAATACCATATTTATCAAGAGCTGCCTTTGTTTCAAGACCAATTACTGTCTGATGAAGAAGAACCTGATTTAATACACTGCCTAATACATAGCGATAGCCTTCCTGACTTGTTGCAGCCTCAACAGCTTCTGAAATAGCACAGCCAAGGCTTCCTGATGTTCCTGGGTGAGCCTCAAGTATTTTTCTGCCTACTTCTGTTGTTGTTGATGGTGAAGGTGTTACAGAAGCACCGTATGTACGCATAACTTCTCTTCTAAATGGTTTTTGTTCATAAGAAACTTTAACCATATAAACCTGACAGTCAAGACCAAAATATGAGCATGCCATTGAAAGAGCTGTACCCCACTGACCAGCACCAGTTTCTGTTGTTACGCCTTTTAAGCCTTCTTTTTTTGCATAATAAGCCTGAGCAATAGCTGAGTTAAGCTTATGGCTGCCGCTTGTATTGTTGCCTTCAAATTTATAATAAATTTTAGCCGGTGTCTGAAGTTTTTCTTCAAGGCAGTATGCTCTTACAAGTGGTGAAGGACGATACATTTTATAGAAGTTACGTATTTCTTCTGGAATTTCAATATATGCATCTGTATCGTTTAATTCCTGTCTTATAAGTTCATCGCAAAATACAGGCTGAAGCTCTTCAAATGTCATAGGCTTATGAGTCTGTGGATTTAAAAGTGGTGCAGGTTTATTTTTCATATCTGCACGTACATTATACCAATACTTTGGCATTTCGTTTTCTTCAAGATAAATTTTATAAGGAATATTCTGTTTTTCTGCCATATTTCTTTACCTCCCTAAACATAAATCTATATTTTAAAAAAACTACTATATTGCGCGGTGTTTTGGAAAATAAAAAAACTCCTGTCCACTGCGCTTATACTTTGCTGCAGGGACAAGAGTATAAAACTCCTGCGGTGCCACCCGGCTTGGTATTATAAATACCCACTTTACACATACTATCATATGCTGACTTTTATAACGGAGTACCCATCTCCGGCTCGCATACTATTTTTTTCAGCTCGCCCTCCAAAGTCCATTCCCAATTACATTTTTTACGGCATTTCCACCATCAGCCGCTCTCTGAAAAAAAATTTATAAAAGGTACTTCTCTTTTTCAACGGTTTATATGAAATTTATATCACTAAACAAACTATTTGTCAATGATTTTAGACCTTTGAATTTTATTTATAACATTGTTGAACATCTCATTGACATTATACAACACAGATGATATACTCAAGCTATAAAAATACTTTCTATGCAAACTATTTACAAGCTAATTAATCATACAATTATTTTAAGGAGGCTATATTAAAATGAAGAAAAAAATCACTGTACCTGAAATTCGTGAAACAAAAACAAACGGCAGAAAAATCTGTCTTGTTACTTGCTATGACTACACATCAGCTACTCTTGTAGAAAAAAGTGATGTAGAAATGATTCTTATTGGCGACTCTCTTGGTATGACAATGCTTGGCTTTGACGGCACAATCGGTGTTCAGCCAGAAGATACAATTCGTCTTGGTGCAGCTGTTAGACGTGGTGCTCCTACTACATTTATAATTGGTGATATGCCTTTTGGTTCATATAACGTAAGCGATGAACAGGCTGTTCAGACAGCTAACCGTCTTATGATGGGTATTGGCTGCGACGCTATTAAACTTGAAGGCGGCAGAAGATCAGCTTCAAGAGTTAAAGCTATTGTAGATGCTGGTATTCCTGTTTGCGGTCACATCGGTCTTACACCACAGAGCTCATCAGCTATGGGTGGCTTTAAAGTACAGGGTAAGAGCATTGAAGCAGCTAAAGAACTTCTTGAAGATGCAAAGGCTATTGAAGCAGCAGGTGCTTTCATGCTTATGATCGAAGGCGTTCCTGTAGATGTTACACAGTACATCAGAAAGAACATCAACATCCCTATCATTGGTATCGGTGCAGGCCCTGACTGTGAAGCTCAGGCTATTATATTCCAGGATATGCTTGGATACACAGACTGGGTACCTAAATTTGCTAAGAAATACGCTAATGTTGGTCCAATAATGCTTGATGCATTTAACGCATACCATCAGGAAGTTACATCAGGTCAGTTCCCAACACCTGAATATTCATACAATACAAAAGTAGAAGGTCTTGAATAATTAATAAAAAAGGTTATGGCAAAAAATGCCATAACCTTTTTTATTTTACATTTTCCAATACGCTTAATATATTTTCTTTTGTAGGCATACCCAGCTGAAAAGCACAGGCACTGCCAGAGGCAACTGCAAGGCTGAAAGCCTTTTCATAATCTTTATACATTATAATTCCTGCCGCAAAGCCTGCCACCATGCTGTCACCAGAACCAACAGTATTTACCTGCCTGCCCTTAGGTGCTTTTTTTCGTATTATACGCCCGTCCTCACACAAAAGCACAGCACCATCTTTGCCCATGGAAATAATTACGTTTCGTGCTCCTCCGCCTTCAAATGACTGAAGTTTTTTTCCATATGCTATGACACCCTCATCTGTTTCTATTTTTGCATTAAATATGTCTTCAAGCTCTTTTTTGTTTGGCTTTACAAAAAGGGGCTTATATTTTAAGGTGCTTAAAAGATTACTGCCTATGGTATCTACTACAAAAGGTATATTTTTTTCTGCTGCCTTTAAACACAGCCTTTCATACATGTCATTTATTGTACTTTGAGGAGTGCTTCCTGAAAATATAAACATATCATTTTCAGTTGCACTATCCATAAGCATAAGCAGTTTTTTAAAATCACTTTCAGACACAAAAGGTCCCATACCATTTATTTCTGTTTCATTTTTACCCTGCACTTTTATATTAATGCGGCTTAGACCATTTTGGGCAACAACAAAGGCATTTTCAATGCCTCTTTTTGTAATACGGTCTTCTATTTCCCTGCCTGTAAAGCCTGCTATAAACCCGAGAGCTTTTGTTTCTATTCCAAGGTTATTAAGTACTATTGATACATTAATACCCTTTCCGCCCTCTTTTATGTCCTCATGGATACATCTGTTAAGTCCACCCTGTTTAAAATTTTCCACCTGAACAATATAATCTATTGACGGATTTAAAGTAACTGTATAAATCAATAATATCACCCCCTTAAAATCTATATTTTCCATTAGAAGGAGTATTTATACAAAAAAATAAGGCGTAGCTGCAATATGCATTACTACGCCATTATTTTTATTAATTAGTTGTTTACACGGCCAAGATATTCGCCTGTTCTTGTGTCAATCTTGATAATTTCACCCTGATTGATGAATAATGGTACGTTTACTGTAGCACCTGTTTCAACTGTAGCTGGTTTTGTAGCACCCTGTGCTGTGTTGCCTGCAAAGCCAGGTTCTGTTTCTGTAATTTCAAGTTCAACAAATAATGGTGGTTCAATACCGAAAACCTGTCCTTCGTATGAAAGAATCTTAACCATTTCGTTTTCTTTAACAAATTTAAGTGTATCGCCGATTTCGCTTGCGTTAACTGCAATCTGTTCAAAGTTTTCTACGTTCATGAAATGGTATAATGAACCATCGTTGTAAAGGTACTGCATATCCATTCTGTCGATATGAGCTCTTGGCATTTTTTCTGTTGGTCTGAATGTTTTTTCAACAACAGAGCCTGTTTTAAGGTTTTTAATCTTTGTTCTAACAAAAGCTGCACCTTTGCCTGGTTTTACATGCTGGAACTCAAGAATAACATATATATCGCCTTCGTATTCGATAGTAACACCGTTTCTAAATTCACCTGCAGAAATCATTAATAATCCTCCTTAGTCAAATAAACATATCTCTTAATAGTTTAAAATAAAATTTGCCTTAACGCAATATTTTTTTAACGAAAAAGTGGCAAATATGCTCAATTTTATTTATTAAGGCTCATTTTAAGTGCCATTACAGCCAAAATATACCCATCTTCACCAAAACCGCACATCTGACCCATGCATGAAGAAGCAGTTACTGATTTATGTCTAAACTCTTCTCTTTTGTGTATATTTGAAAGATGTACCTCAATTGTTGGTATATTTACAGAAGAAATAGCGTCCTTAACAGCATAGCTATAATGAGTAAATGCTCCTGGGTTAATAACAATACCGTCTATGCCATCAAAATAGCACTGCTGAAGCTTATCTATTATGGCACCTTCGTAGTTACTTTGGAATATTTCAGCTTCAACACCTATTTCGGCACATCTTTTTTTGATGCTTTCGCTCATTTCCTCAAATGTCTTAGTGCCGTAAACGCCTTTTTCTCTTATGCCTGTAAAATTAATGTTAGGGCCGTTTATAATACATACTTTCATACTTTAATCTCTCCCTATCTTATTTAATATAGCCTTTGTAATATTTGTTATATTGCCGCCAGAAACGTCAATAGTAATATCGGCATACTTTTCATAAAGCTCTTTTCTTTCTTCCAAAAGAGAGCGTATTTTGCCCATTTTGTCATCTGTCTGTAAAAGCGGTCTTGTTGTGTCATTTCCAATATTTGAAAAAATATGTTCTGGTGTTGCCTTTAAGTATATTATAACGCCGTTTTTCTTTAAGTTTTCAATATTTTTTTCGTTTTTAATTATTCCGCCGCCTGTGGCTATTACCATATCATTTGCTTTTGAAAACTCTCGGCATATTTCCTCTTCAAGGCTTCTGAAATAGCTTTCGCCGTATTTTTCAAATATATCTGTAATTGACATATTTTGTCTATGTTCTATGTATCTGTCTGTGTCAACAAATTTATACCCAATTTTACGACTTATTTTTTTGCCGAATGTAGTTTTTCCGCAACCCATAAAGCCTATAAAAATATAATTAACGCCCATTTTTGCCTCCGTTATAATACTTTTCAAGACTTTCTTTAATTTCCTTTGCTGTTTCATTATCTATACTTATGTCGTGCCAAATTTCAAAGCTTGCTATGCCCTGATAAATAAGCATTGCAAAGCCATTTACAGCTCTTGTGCCCATTTCACTGGCATCTTTCATAATCTGTGTTTCCCAAGGCACATACACAATATCTACAACAAAAGGCACTTTTTTGAAAAATGTCTTATCCTCAACAACTGAGTATGTGTTACCGTCACCCATGCCTGCTGATGTAGTGTTTATAAGGCAGTCTGCCTTTTCAATATTATATAAAGCATCATAGCCTATGGCGTATACTTTGCCTTTATAATACTTTTCAAGGGATTTTTTAATATTTTCAGCCTTTTCAACTGTTCTGTTTACAATATAAATTTCTGCCGCTTCTTTTACAGCTGCCATAACAGCAGCAGCCTTTGCAGCACCGCCTGCACCAAGAACAATAACAGTTTTGTCTTTTATTTCAACGCCTTCTATGTCAAGGCACTTTCCAAGACCGAGAATATCTGTGTTATATCCCTTATATCCGTTTTCAACTTTTTTAAGTGTGTTTACAGCGCCAATTTTTTCTGCCAAAGGGTCTATGTCCTTAAGGGACTCAATAACTTCAACCTTATGAGGCACTGTTACGTTAAAGCCGTCAAAACCAAGTAAATATGCACCCTCAAGGGCTTTTTTAACACTGCCCTTTTCAACAGTAAAAGGGAGGTATGCCATATTTATGCCCATTTTTTTGGCTATTGTGTTTTGAAGCACTGGTGAAAAGCTATGCTCAACAGGGTTTCCTATAATGCCATATGCCCTTGTTTTTCCGTTATATATATCGTTTATTTCCATATTCCATTTCTCCTTTTATAAATACCCATTACGAACCTGTCCATAGGTCTTTTTACCTTTGTTACAAGCTGGTCTCTTTCACACATAGGCTCGCTGTATATGGCAATAGCTCCTGCATTATGACCACAAAGTACATCTGTAAACACCTGGTCACCTATAACGGCAGCTTCTTTTGGAGAAAAGCCCATTTTTCCAATGGCTTCAATAAGTTTTTTTGCCCCTGGCTTACCTGCCTTATAAACGGCAGCAGCTTTAAGGCGTCTATTAAAAAGTGAAACTCTTTTTTTATTGTTATTGGAAAGAAGGCAAATTTTAAAGCCTTTTTTTCTGAAATACTGAAAAAGCTCCAATGTTTCTTCGTCAGGCTCTGCCACATCATAAGGCGAAATAGTGTTGTCTATATCAAAAACAAGCACCTTTATGCCCTTATTCTGGAGCATTTCCAATGGAAGCTCGTATATTGATTTTACATATAAATCTGGGAAAAGTTTTTCTATCATAGTAAAAGTCCTTCTTCCGTTTTTTTAAAAAAATTATAGCAATTTATGTATTTTAGGTCAACAAAAAAGCGGTTTTGCTCTGGTAAATGCCAGTTTTAAACCGCTTTTCAAATAATATGTATTTTAATTACCTGCATTCTCCTTTGCCTTTTCAAGGCTTTTTTCAACTGCCTCCAAAAGCATTTTTTCTGTCATAGGGCTTTGACCTAATGTTTCTTCTGGCAGTACCTGCATAGACACTATTTTTTCCTCAATATCCTCTGCTGTGCTTTCAACAAGTGGATAAAAAACAGGTATTGTTTCCGATGTGTTTGTAACAGAAACTGACTTTATTTTGTTTTTCCCAACAGTTACTTCAACAGTAAAATTACCGTCAGGAAGCACCACATCGCTTGAGTACGTTCCCGGCTTATAAACCTCTTCTCCTCCTGTCTTAGCCATAACAAGATACAAAGCTGCTGCTATAAACATTATGCCAAGCACAGCAAAAACAGCCGTCTTTATCATGTCCTTAAATTTAAAAACCATAAATTTGCTGCCCATAAATATTATTCCTCCAAAATACAGTTGGTACTAAAATTATATTTTTAATTGTGTTGCATTATTCATTAATAAAATATATGATTTAAATAAATATTTTGATTTTGGAGGGACATAATGGGATTACGTTTTATATTGGGCAGAGCAGGAAGTGGCAAAACTTACACCTGTCTTAAAGAAATATCTGCCATGCAGGAAGAAAATAAATCAAACTCTATTATATATATAGTTCCAGAACAGTTTTCCCTTCAGGCAGAAAAAGATATTATATCTTTCACAAAAGGCAAAGGCATTATGCAGGCACAGGTTTTAAGCTTTAATCGTCTTGCATACACAGTTTTTGGTGAAACAGGCATTTCAAAAAAAGAACATATAACAGACATAGGCAAAACTATGCTTATAAGAAAAACACTTGAGGAAAACAGCGAAAAACTTATCTATTTCAAAAAAGCTGCCTCAAAAAGCAGTTTTTCACAGCAGCTTGCCCTTACATTTTCCGAATTTTTCAAATACGGCGTAACAGAAAACAGCCTTCTTTCGTCCATAGGCGAAGAAGAAACATCTGTTACTTCTATGAAAATAAAAGATACTGCCTTAATATTTGGCAAATACAAAGAAAAAACATCTGAAAGCTTTTCTTCTTCAGAAGAAGCCCTTGATGTGCTTTTTAGTCGCATAGAACAGTCTTCAATTATTAAAAATGCAAATATTTGGATAGACGGCTTTTATGGCTTTACAGCTCAGGAGCTTAAAATAATAGAAAAGCTTATACTTTGCTGTGAAGAAGTAAACGTAACTCTTACAATAAATAGAGCCTCTATAGAAAACAAAACTCTCCCTATGACAGCTCTTTTTTATGAGCCTAAGGAAACATATAACGCACTTTGTGACATAGCTAATTCTATTGGCAAAAACATAAAAACCACATTTCTTGAGGAAAATAAGAGATTTTTCTCTCCTTCACTTGAGTATCTTGAAAAGGCTTTTATGCACTACACACCTGCGCCTTTTAATGACGAATGCAGTATTCACATACACGAAGCCGATAACATATATAAAGAAGTGCAGTTTGTAACAGGCAAAATACTTGATATAGTCCAGACTAATGACCTGCGTTTTAAAGACATTGCCATATTAACAGGTGATTTGGAAAATTACCAGAACATAATAAAGTCATACTTTGCTCAATGCTGTATTCCATACTTTGCAGACAGCAAAAAGGACATTATATCAAACCCTCTTCTCTGCCTTATAATATCTCTTTGCCACATGGTTACAAGTAACATGAATAACCAAAGAGTATTTTCATTTTTAAAAACAGGTCTTACGCCTATGGAAACAGGAGATATTGAAAAACTGGAAAACTACGTGCTCAAATACGGCATTAAAGGCTACAAATGGAAAAGCGACAAATGGGTATACGGAATTAAAAATCCAGAAACAGCCAAAATTACAGAAGAAGCTGACGAAATTAAAAACAGACTTTTTGACATTTTAAAGCCTTTTACAGAGAAAATAGACAGCAGTAAAAAATACACATGCGGCGAAATTTCAGAAGCCATACTTTCGTTTTTAGACGAAAATAACGTAATACAAAAACTGGATTTAATGGGCGAAAAGCTTCGCTCACAGGGAAATAGCGACAAATACTACGAAAACATAGGCTGCTGGAACACAGTTTCTTCAATAATGGATACTATGCACACAATTAATGGTTCTGCACCTCTTACACTTGAGGAATACACAGACCTTTTTGAAAGTGCTGCCCAAAGCTCAAAAATAGGCATTATACCATCAGGCACAGACAGGGTAATTGTTGGCGATATAGACAGAACAAGACTGCCTGAAATAAAGGTACTTTTTATAATAGGTGCTAACGACGGCAAGCTTCCGCCTCCTTTAAGTGCAGAAGGCATATTTTCTGAAACAGAAAGGGACTACATGACACTTAAAGGCATTTCACTTGCTCATGGCAGCAAAAGACGTACATTTGAGGAGCAGTTTGTGCTTTACAGTGCCATAACAAAGCCATCAGAGTACATTTACATTACATTAAGCACAGGCACATATGACGGTAAAACACTTACGCCATCGCCTTTAGTTAGCAAAATAAAAAGGATATTCCCGTCAGTGGAAATTTCACACTCTGATGATATGGAAAACTTCTCATCACCTGTACTTTCATTCCACCATTTAGGAAACATACTCCAAAACAAGTCTTTTACACCTAAATGGCAGGCAGCATATAAGTTTTTCACTGAAAATGAGTATTGGCTTAAAAAAACAAAAACACTGGAATATGCCCTTACTCCACAGCCTCTTACAGAAAAACTTTCACCTAAAACAGCCCAAAAACTTTTTGGCAACAGCCTTTACACAAGTATTTCAAGGCTTGAAAAGTTTTCTTCATGCCCATACTATTATTTTGCCGACTACACACTTAACGCAAAAGAACGACAGGTTTATCAGCTTTCTTCACCTGACATAGGAACGCTTTTCCATGGTGTGCTTTATGATATTTTTACAGAAGCTTCTGAAAAAAATATTGATATATCTTCCCTTGACCATGAAGAAATAAAGAAAATGGTTGATATATCCGTTGAAAAGCAAATAGAAAATAACTCAATGGAAATATTTAAAACACAAAGTGCTATGAAATACCTTGTTAAAAGAATAAAGCGTATTTCTCTGCGTTCTGTTGAAACACTTTTAGACCAAAGCAGCAAAAGTGCATTTAGACCAAAGTCATTTGAGCTTAAGTTTGGTCCTTCATCACCTTTGCCTCCTGTAGTTATAGACGTAGGAAATGGCAAAAAAATAATACTCAACGGTCAAATAGACCGAGTTGACGTATACGAAACAGATGGCAACACATACGTTAAAATAACTGACTACAAATCAGGCAATAAATCATTTAGTTTTCAGGACATATATTACGGGCTTCAGCTTCAGCTTTTAATATATATTGACGCCCTTATATCATCAGGGGTACTTAAAAACGAAAACATACTTCCTGCCGGTATATTCTACTTCCGCATAAAAGACCCAGTTGTAAATATACAGGGCAGTTATTCAGAAGAATACGTTCAGGAGCTTATTACAAAAGAGCTTAAGCTTTCAGGTCTTGTACTTGACCAAAAAGAAATACTAAAAGCCCTTGATGAAAGCCTTGATAGCGGAGTAACTTCAAAGACACTGCCTGTTGCAATCAATAAAGACGGTACACTTGCAAAATCTTCTGTAGCAGCAGACAGCAAAACATTTGGCACTCTTATAGACTACAGCCTAAAAAAAGCAGGAGATACAGGCAGAAAAATACAAGACGGCTATATACTGCCTTCTCCATACAAACAAGGAACAAAAATGCCTTGTGATTACGGCCCATATGGCTCAATATGTGGTTTTGCAGCATCAGGAAACAAGCCAAGGTATTTCAGGTCATTAAACAAAGACGAAGTAATTAGTAAAATAGATAATCTTTCGTGAAAGGCTCATTTCATTCAAGCCTTTCACGAGCATACATAAGTATAAAGTAGGGGTTCCATCGACTAAAAGTCTTGAAGCCCCTACTTTTCCTCGTCGGAAATAAATTCCGACTGCGGATTCCAGTTGGGAAACCCTTTGTTTCCCAATCCCTTCTGCATTATAAAAACTGTATAAATTCATATTTTCTGTAATAATTAATGCCACAAGCTAATTAAAAAGCCTGTGGCATTAGTTTTACCATTTTTTAAATCGTATTTTTTTATGTGTTATGTCTTTAAGGCTCTCACAGCCAGTCATCATCATAACAAATTCCAGCTCTTTACCCAGTTTTTCAGCGTACATTTTAACGCCCTCTCTGCCGCCACCAAAAGCAGCCTGTGAAAATCTTCTGCCTATAAGCACAGCATCTGCTCCAAGGGCAATTGACTTAAATATGTCTTCGCCAGTTCTTACACCGCCATCAACAAATATTTTTAATTTATCACCAACGGCAGAGCGTATTTCTGGCAGCATTTCAAATGTAGCGGGAGTATCTTCTATAAATCTTCCACCATGGTTTGACACTACTATTCCATAAGCCCCTGCTTCTAAAGCCTTTAAAGCACCTTCTGGAGTCATAATACCTTTTAATATAAAAGGAATACCTGCATATTCAATAAGCTTTTTAATGTCATTTACGCCTCGTGGAGGTGCGTAGCTTTCTATTTGCCTAAACATCGGCACTGCAACACAGTCTATGTCATTTGCTATGGCACATGCTCCAGCTTCCTTTGCCAGGTCTATTCTTTTAAGTGCCTTTTCATAGCTCCATGGCTTCATAGTAGGCACAGCATGACCGCCTGCATTTTTAATAACAGAAAGAGGTGCCATATATTCTATCTCTTCGCCATCACCTGTAAAAGCCATGCATCCAGCATCTATCATACCCTTAACTATAAATTCTACATATTCTTCTTCTGTAAGGTTACCGTCATAGCTTGGTGCCATGCCGCCTATAGGCGCTGCAAATATTGGGTATTTAAGTTTCTTGCCGAAAAACTCACATTCTGTATTTATTTCTTTATAGTCATAAATTGTATCGATATTTATTTTCACATTTTTTAAATACTCAACGCATTCCCTGAAACCTCTGCCTTCGCCTTTTGCACCTATACCTGGAACTTTGCCTTTGCAGCTTATGCCGTTACATTCTTTACATACATTACATCCAGGTGACATTTTTTCTCTTGCATTTTTCCATATATCTTCGTAGTTCATATTTTTCCCTCCAAATTTGTATAAAATCCGCCTCTTTTATTGAACATAGTTTTTTTATATGATATTATAACCATTATATAAATTTAAGGAGGATGGGACAATATTATGGAACCAATTCAGGTAGGATTTTTATCCTTAATTCCGCCTATAATTGCCATAGGTCTTGCACTTTTATCAAAAGAAGTTATTTCTTCTCTTGTTATAGGCATACTTTCTGGCACACTTATTTATTCATACTATACTGTTACAGGCGGAGCAGTTAATGTGCTTATAGGCACAGTTGATGCTACTGTGCATCTTATGACTACTAAATTTGCCGAAAACGCAGCAATTGTTATATTCCTTGCTCTTTTAGGCTCTCTTGTTGTTGTAATAACAAAAGCTGGCGGTTCAAAGGCATACGGCAACTGGGCGAGCAAAAAAATCAAAAACCGCTATCAGGCACAGCTTGCTACATCAGCCCTTGGTGCACTTATATTTATTGATGACTATTTCAACTGTCTTACAGTAGGTACTGTAATGCGTCCTGTAACAGACAAGCACAGAATTTCTCATGCAAAGCTGGCATACATTATTGACGCCACAGCAGCACCTGTATGTATCATAGCTCCTGTTTCATCATGGGCAGCTTCTGTTATTTCATACATGAGCGATACAGGCTTAAACGGTATGCACTCATTTATAGCATCAATACCTTATAACCTTTATGCACTTCTTACTATTGTTATGATAATCGTTCTTTCTGTAAAAGACCTTGATTTTGGTCCTATGGAAAAGTTCCAGGAAGAAGCTATAAGAAACAACAACCTTAACTACACAACAAGCCAGACACAGACAAGCTCTGACGACGAACTTAGCAAACTTGAAATTTCTCCAAAAGGCAAAGTATACGACCTTTTAATACCTATATTTGCTCTTATAGTATTTTCTATATTATCAATGCTTTACATTGGCGGATACTTTGAAGGCGGAATGACTATAGCAGACGGTTTTGGTAATACAAGTGCAGGTCCTGCTCTTGCTCTTTCAAGTTTTGGTGCAATTATAGTTGCTTTCTTCCTTTTCGTTCCAAGAAAAGTTCTTTCATTTAGAGGCTTTATGGAAGGCATTGGCGAAGGTGTAAAGTCTATGACAGGTGCTATTATAATACTTACACTTGCATGGACAATAAGCGGTGTATGCCGTAACCTTCTTTCAACAGGGGAATATGTAAGTGGTCTTGTACAGGCTTCAAACATGCCAGTAATGCTTATACCTGCAATTATATTTGTTGTTGCAGCTTTCCTTTCATTCTCAATGGGTACAAGCTGGGGTACATTTGGTATACTTATACCAATTATAGCTGCAATCTGTCAGGCTGTAGCTCCTCACCTTACAATAATATCTCTTTCTGCAACACTTGCTGGTTCTGTATTTGGTGACCACTGTTCACCTATTTCAGATACAACAATACTTTCTTCAACAGGCGCTACATGTAACCACATAGACCACGTATCTACTCAGATACCATATGCTATGACTGTTGCTGCTTGCTGCTTTGTTGGATACATTGTTGCAGGCTTTACAGCAAACATATTTGCTACATTAGGTACATCACTTTTACTTTTAGCAATAGTTATTGTTATACTTCATAAAAAATCAGTAAAAAAATATAATCCATAATTCAATAAAACAAGGTGCTTAAAATAAGCACCTTGTTTTTTATTTATAAAAAATATACCTATAACACTGTGAAATAGCATATTTTTTAATTTAAATTTTATTATATATTTTGTATATATTATGTTTTTAATTAAAATATATACAAAAAATTTCAAAACATCCCACTTAAAAGTATCATATTGTAAAAAATATCATTTTCCTATTGTTAAGTTTAAAATTTAGTTGTATAATACAGCTTAATTAAATAATAATTTTTACGTCAAGGTGGACTAATTTTTTTAGTCCACCTTTTTCTTTTGTCAGGGGGATTGATTAATATGATGAAACTTAATGTTGTTACACTTCTTAACGAAAACGGAAAAACAAAATACTGGTTAT
>CALWHO010000017.1 GCA_944380405.1 uncultured Lachnospiraceae bacterium | reverse complement strand
GTTGCTACATACTCATCTGTATCATCATTCCTTTCAGGTCCTGGTGTTGCCTGGGAAAAAGGTTTCGGCTGGGTTTACTATGCATCAACACAGGTTGTTGCTGCGTTTATAGTTCTCGGCGTTCTTGGTAAGAAAATGGCTGTTATCGGCCGCAGAACAGATGCCGTTACAGTTATCGACGTTATCAGATCAAGATACAATTCAGACGCACTTGCCAATATTTCCGCAATAGTTATTATCGTGTTCTTCACAACTCAGATGCTTGGTCAGTTTATCGGCGGTGCTCAGATATTCTCTGCCGCAACAGGCTTAAGCTATGAAATGGGTCTTGTATTCTTCGCAGCCGTAGTTGTTCTTTATACAACAGTTGGCGGTTTCAATGCCGTTGCTATTACAGACACAGCTTGTGCTATCGTAATGCTTATTGGTATGTTCTGTCTTGGTTATGCTATCATCACAAAAGGCGGCGGAATTGATAATATTATGGCTACAATTAACGAAGCTTCTGTAACAGCTGTTCAGACAGGTGAAGGCTTTAATATGTTAAGCCCAACAGCTGAAAGCGCTGGCATTGCTTCAATACCTGTTCAGCTTTTTATTACACAGTGGATGCTCTGCGGTGTTACTACTATCGGTCTTCCTCAGTCAGCAGTACGCTGCCTCAGCTACAAAGACACACAGTCAGTTCACAGAGCTATGATTTACGGTACAATCGTAGTTGGCGCCATGATGGTTGGTATGCATATGTTAGGCGTTCTTTCAAGAGGCGTTCTTCTTTCAATTCCTGAAGGTGCATCAACAGACACAGTTGTTCCTACACTTATTTCGGAATACATGCATCCATTCCTTGCAGGTCTTACAATTATCGGACCTCTTGCTGCTACAATGTCTACTATATCATCACTTCTTATTGCCGGTTCATCAGCTATCGTTAAGGATATGTACCTTCACGCTAAAGAAGCTAAGAATGAAACAGTTGACCAGAAAAAGGTTGGAAAGATATCATTTGCTGTTACAGCTATAATGGGTATCGCAGCCGTAGTAATGGCTGTTAACCCACCTGATATCATCGTTTGGATCAATATGTTCGCATTCGGCGGTCTTCAGACAGCATTCTTCTGGACACTTGTTCTTGGTCTTTTCTGGAAGAAAGCCAACAAAACAGGCGCTATTTGGGGTATGGTAGGCGGTCTTGCATTCTATTGCATAACAATGGCAGTAGGATTTAAGATTGGCGAGTTCCACAACATTATTATCGGTATTGTTACAGCATTAGTATTCTTCATCATTGGTAGCTATGTTGGCAAACCTATTGACGAAAAGACAGGAAAACTTTACTTCCCTGAAAAATATTAATTTTTAATTATTTCTAAACAATATAATTTAAAAATGCCCTCTTTTATTGAGGGCATTTTTATAAAATAATTACATATGGTTTTAAGACATATTATGTGCGGCAGATATTTAGATTTTATGAGCGAAATACAAATATTTTCCGCTTTTTTTTTATTAACAAATACTGTACTGATTATTTTTTAAGTAGGGTTACTATGATTAAAAAGGTTATTTCATTGGCATTAACAGCAGCTGTTGTTGCAGCATCTGTTCCTATGACTACTTTTGGGGCTATATCTGATTTACCTAATGTTGAAGTGGTAAGCATAGAAGATATACCTGATATCCTTATAGGAAACTATACAGATGCCAAAAACGCAACAGGTACAACAGCTATTATATGCACAAACCCTGATGGTGCTGTTGGCGGCGTATCAGTTCTTGGTGGCTCACCAGCTACAAGAGAAACAGATCTTCTTGACCCTACAAAAACAGTTCAGATAGTAAATGCAATCTGCCTTACAGGCGGCTCTGCTTTTGGTCTTGATGCAGCAGGCGGTATTCAGCAGTATCTTGAAGAAAAAGGTCTTGGCGTACCTGTAGGTGTTACAAATGTACCTATTGTTCCAGCAGCAGCAATATTTGACCTTGCAAGAGGCGAAGATGCTTCTTTAGGCAGCAAAATGGTTCGTCCTGGTGTTGAAGAAGGCTATGCAGCAGCAAAAGCAGCTTTTGATGGCGAAGAATGGACAGACGGCAACACAGGCGGCGGCACAGGTGGCGGTGCTGGCGGTATGAAAGGCGGTCTTGGCACATTCTGCTATAAATATGGCGACCTTTATGTAGGTGCAGTTGTTGTTCTTAACTCAGCAGGTCAGGTAGTAGACCCTGAAACAGGACACATTATTGCAGGCAGAATTGATAAAGAAAAAAATCAGTTTATAGACAGAGAAGAAATGATAGTTTCTACAACAGAAGCTCCAGCATATCAGAATACAAATACAACAATAGCTTGTGTTATTACAAATGCAACTCTTACACAGTCAGAAGCAAATAAACTTGCAGAAATGGCACATGACGGCTATGCAAGAGCTATTGAGCCTACACATACACCATCAGATGGTGACTGTATATTTGCTATGGCAACAGGCGGAGCTTCAACTTCATTAAGTACATGGGGTCAGCAGTCAGCAGACATGAGCCTTCTTGGTGACCTTGCAGTAAATGCTATGGAAAGAGCTATTGTAAGTGCAGCTTACCATGCTCAGTCAGCGTATGGTCTTGAAGGTGCAGCAACATTAAGAGCAGCTGGCACAACTCCTTCACAGCCAGAATCAAAGCTTAATGACAGTGCTATAGACGATATAATTTTAAAAGATAGCTTAAAATAAACTATATTTATTAGTTTTTCCCAAAAAGAGTGCCTTGCATTAGCTGGGCACTTTTTTTACTTAAAATTTACATTTGCCGTGTTTTGGTTTTTACAGAGAGGGTTTATTGTGAATACCAAAAAGGAGGAATATATGATAACTTATAATGATGTAAAAAATAATGATGCAGTAAACGCATACATAAGAAAACAAGATGAATACTTAAGTGCCATAGGCTTTACAGAACATGGCTTTGTTCATGTAATAAGAGCGGCAGAAACAGCAGGGTATATTTTGAAAACTATGGGATATAGCAACGAAGAAATAGAGCTTGCAAAAATAGCAGGGTATATGCATGACCTTGGAAACATAGTAAACAGAACAAACCACTCCCTTACAGGTGCAGTAATGGCATTTAGAATACTTGATAAAATGGAAATGCCACCTGAAGATATAGCAACAGTTGTAACTGCTATAGGTAACCATGACGAAGGCACAGGTCTTCCTGTAAATCCTGTTGCAGCAGCACTTATACTGGCAGATAAAAGCGATGTTAGACGAAGCCGTGTAAGAAATAAGGCTAAAACAGAGTTTGATATTCACGACAGAGTAAACTACTCAGTTGAAAAATCTACATTAACAATAAATGATGAAAAAACAGAAATAATACTTACACTGCAAATTGATACACAGTATGGTTCTATAATGGAGTATTTTGAGATATTTATGGAACGAATGATAATGTGCAGAAAAGCGGCAGAAAAACTTAAACTTGAATTTAAGCTTATAATAAACGGACAGCAGCTTATATAAAAAATATCAGCTAAGCTGTCCGTTTTTTTTATCTGTTTGAGCATTTTTCGGCGTCTATGGCTATAACCATAAGAAGTGCAGAAAGTGCGTCTTCGGTATTTTTAACGTCTATGGAATATGTGTCTGTAAGTTTAAATAATTCTTTCGACACAGAAGCTATTACTTCTCCTGCTGAATTTACTATCTCATAGTCCCATTCCATAAAGTCACCATTTAATTCCCAGCCCTTAAAATCCATTGTAAATTTAGGCTTAAAAAAGGCGAACTCTCTTCGTATGGAGCCTTGGTGAACGTTATCTATGTAAATATCAAATCTTGGCAGAAAAGCAAATACCGACTCTTTGACAGTGCCTATGTGGTTGCCGTCTTTATCAAGTATATGAAAGCAGTGACCAAAAGCCATTTTGCCTTCTACTTTATATACAGTTTCGCCATATTCGTTAAATATGTCATAGCTGTCAAGCCATGAGAAAAATCTCTGTTTAAATAAAAGCTTAATAACTAATCACCGCCTTTATTTGCCCATTTCCTTTAAATAGTCTGAATATTTAATGTCTTCAAGGTGTTCTGCCTTGCCCTCAACTGTTTTCTCAAGGTCATCTTTGTATGCAGCAACTGTTTTATAAACTTCTTCATCAAAAGAGCCTATAATCTCAGCTGCTAAAATACCTGCGTTTTGAGCACCATTTATTGCTACTGTTGCAACAGGTATTCCTGGAGGCATCTGTACTATTGAATAAAGTGAGTCAACACCGCTAAGTGTAGATGTTTTTACAGGCACGCCTATAACAGGCACACTTGTCATGGCTGCTGTCATGCCAGGAAGGTGAGCTGCTCCACCAGCACCTGCAATTATAACCTTTATGCCTCTTTCGTGGGCAGTTTTTGCGTAAGTATACATTCTGTCAGGTGTTCTATGGGCAGAAATTATTGTAAGCTCGTATGGAATATTAAATTTATCAAGTATTTCCGCTGCTTTGCTCATTACAGGAAGGTCTGAATCACTTCCCATTATAATACCAACCTTTGGGTTCATACTGTCATCTCCTTTTAATTTTTTGTTATTTATTTATTTTACCATGTATAATAAAACAAATAAACGTATATACAAAATATTTATTAATATTGTCGACTTTGTCGACAATATTTCGTCAAAAGCTCATTTCATTCAAGCTTTTGACGAGCAAACAGAAGTATAAATAGGTTGTTCCAGCAGCATAAATGCTTTGAAACACTTTGTCGGCATTTTGCTAAAGCAAAACGGCTTTGCCGCCCTAGCTCGTCGGCTGCTTAGATTTTCCTCATGGGAAGTGGATGACCATTGCGGATACAATTTGGAAAACTTGGTATCGCCAAGATGGGCGAACAGCCGCTTGCGGCTGGAGTTTGCGTAAGCAAACTTACTGACTGGTTGTTTTCCAAACCTTTCAGCTATATGTATAATTAAAAAAATTATAAATCTTTTTAATTCAAAATATTTGATTTAATTTTACAGACTTTTTATTTAATTGTGGTATACTTATGTCAAGAAAGAAGGTGCAGATATGGATACAGAAGATTTAAGAGACGAAAGAATGGAAAGAGTACTTTCATTTATAAAAGACGATAATTTTCCGCCTATGAAAAGAAACGAAATGGCGATTTTAATGGAGGTTTCACCTGAAGACAGACAGGAATTTGAGGACATAATAGACGAACTTTTGCATCAGGGCAAAATTGTTGAAACAAAAAAAGGTAAGCTTGCAGCAGCAGAGAAATTTAATGTTTTTGCCGGTACTTTTATAGGTAATTTAAAAGGCTTTGGCTTTGTACATCTTGATGAAGAAGGTAAAGATGATGTGTTTATACCTGCATCAGCGTGTAACGGAGCTATGAATAAAGACAGAGTTCTTATAAGAATTGTGTCTAAAGGCGAAAATGGCAAACGCTCTGAGGGCGAAGTAGTTAAGGTAATTGAAAAAGCCCCAGGAAATATTGTTGGTACATTTGAGCAGGGTAAAGGCTTTGGCTTTGTAGTATGTGACGACAGAAAAACAGAGGATATATTTGTGGCAAAAGAAAACAGCAAAGGCGCCGTAACAGGTAGCAAGGTTGTTGTTAAGGTAATAAAACCAAAAGAAAATGGCAGAAGTGCAGAGGGCGTTATAACTGAGGTTATTGGTCATATTGATGACCCAGGAGTAGACATACTTTCTGTTATAAAGCAGTTTGATTTGCCTTTGGAATTTCCACAGGAGGTTTATGACCAGATAGAAAAAATAGGTCTTGAGGTGCTTCCGGAAGAAATGGAAGGCAGAGAAGACCTTAGAAATATTGTGACTGTAACAATAGACGGTGACGATTCAAAGGACTTTGACGATGCCGTAAGTATAGACGTTCTTCCAAATGGTAATTATGAGCTGGGAGTTCATATTGCAGACGTAACACATTATGTTACAGAAGGCTCACCACTTGATGAAGAAGCCCTCGAAAGAGGTACAAGCGTTTACCTTGTTGATAGGGTTATACCTATGATACCTCATAAGCTTTCAAATGGTATATGTTCACTTAATCCTGATGAAGACAGACTCACACTTAGCTGTATTATGGAAATAGATAAAAAAGGTGATGTTGTAGGTCATAGAATAGTTGAAAGCGTTATTCATTCTCACTGCCGAATGACATATAAAAAGGTAAATGCCGTAATAGAGCATGAAGATCTGGAACAAATGGAGGAGTACAAAGAATTTGTGCCTATGCTTAAAAAAATGAACGAGCTTAGGGTAATTCTTAATGAAAAACGTAAAAAAAGAGGCTCTGTAAACTTTGATTTCCCAGAAACTAAAATAATACTTGATGAAAATGGCAAAGTAATAGACATTATGCCATATGAAAGAAACTGGGCAACAAACCTTATTGAGGAGTTTATGCTTGTGTGCAACGAAACAGTTGCCGAGGATTATTTCTGGCAGTCTTCGCCTTTTGTTTACAGAAACCACGAAACGCCTGACGGTGAAAAAATAGAAGTCCTTAAAAATATGATTAGAAACTTCGGCTATTATATTAAAGGTCAGAACGATATTCACCCTAAGGAAATACAGCAGCTTATAGATAAGGTTACAGGCACACCAGAAGAACACGTTGTAAGCAGGCTTGTATTAAGAAGCATGAAGCAGGCTAAGTATCAAAGTGAAAATTATGGCCACTTTGGTCTTGCTGCAAAATACTACTGCCACTTTACATCACCAATTAGACGTTATCCTGACCTTCAGATACACAGAATTATAAAAGAAAGCCTTCATGGCGGACTTAAAAAGGAAAGAAGAAAGAGATACGACAAAATACTTCCTGCCATAGCCAATAGATGCTCCATAAGAGAACGTCTTGCAGATGATGCCGAAAGAGAAACAGATAAGCTTAAAATGGTTGAATATATGTCAGAAAGAATTGGCTATAGCTACGAAGGCATTATATCAGGCCTTACATCTTGGGGTATATATGTTGAGCTGCCTAACACTGTTGAGGGCATGGTAAGCACAAATTACCTTGATGATGACGACTATATTTACGAAGAAAAACTTATGTGTTATAGAGGTCTTACAAGAGGCAAGGTCTACAAAATGGGCGATAAGGTTAAGGTAAGGGTTTACAAAACAGACATGGCTTTAAGAACTATAGATTTTGTATTTGACGAGTAAAAAAGAAAATGCGGAGGTAAAAAAAGCCTCCGCAAAATTTATTTTAATTTGTAATATTTTTTTAATTTGAATTTTTAATAAAGTATGGTATTATATTAACTGGACTTTAGTAAAATTTTTGTTTAAAAGGGAGTGATGATATGGCTAAGGAAAAAACATCAAGATTAATAGCACAAAATAAAAAGGCATATCATGACTATTTTATTGAAGAAACTTATCAGGCAGGTATTTCACTTTCAGGCACAGAAGTAAAAAGCATGAGAGCCGGAAAATGCAGTCTTAAAGAAAGTTTTATTCGTATAGAGGCAGGAGAAGCACTTATATATAACATGCATATAAGCCCATACGAACAGGGTAATATATTTAATAAAGACCCTTTAAGAACAAGAAGACTTCTTTTGCACAAAAGAGAAATAAATAAAATAGCTGCACAGGTAGCACAGGCAGGATACACAGTTGTGCCTTTAAAGGTTTATTTCCACCATGGTCTTGTCAAGGTTGATATTGGTGTTGCAAAAGGTAAAAAACTTTACGATAAGCGTGATTCCATAGCTAAAAAAGATCAGCTTAGGGAAGCAGCAAAGGATTTCAAAATCCGCAATCTTACAGTCTGATTTTTTAATAAATATGCGGGGATGTAAAGGTTTCGACGGGAGTCTTGAAAACAGGAATAGCCATTGGCAGATTCTATGAGCTGCCTTAAAAACATGGAAACTTTTTAAAAATAAACGACAAAGATTATAGTTTAGCAGCAGCCTAAGCGCTGCTCGTCAGCCCTTTGTTGCTCACAGCGAAGGTCACTGGCGTCGAAATTGTGAGGCACTTTTCTTCCAAAGCTTTGAGGTTGAAAAAGAAACATGAAGCTACCAAGGGATACAGCCTGCCTATGGGCGGTATCTTGAGGGAATTTTAAAACACAGGCTGTAATGGGAGAGATTTCTGCAGATGGGTTTTCGGACAGGGGTTCGACTCCCCTCATCTCCATGACTTTTTTGTAAGCTGCGATTTATTTAATTTTAATCGCAGCTTATTTTTGTGGAAAAAAACACCATAATGAAGTATTATGTTTTTATAACTATATTAAGAAAAAAGGTGACAAAATGCTTTATTTTAACAGTGATTATATGGAAGGTGCATACCCTGCCATATTAGAAAAATTATCTAAAATTAATTTTGAAAAAAACACAGGCTATGGGGAAGATAAGTATTCAAAATCAGCAGAGGAGAAAATTAAAAAAATATGTGGCTGCGAAAATGCAAGAGTTAAGTTTCTTGTAGGCGGCACACAGACAAACGCTGTTGTAATAGGCGGCATACTTAGGACTTATGAAGGTGTAATAGCTGCTGATACAGGTCATATAAGCGTACATGAAGCAGGAGCCATAGAGCTTGGAGGACATAAGGTTATAACTCTTCCAAATAAATATGGCAAGCTTATGGCAGAGGAAATAGAAAGATATATGAATACATTTAATGGTGATGAAACAAACACACATATGGTTTATCCAGCTATGGTGTATATTTCACACCCTACAGAATACGGCACTATTTATACAAAAAAAGAGCTTATGGACATAAGAAATGTATGCGACAAAAATAATATGCTTCTTTATATAGATGGTGCAAGGCTTGGTTATGGTATTGGGGCAGAAAATACAGACGTAACCATAAAAGACATAGCAAATATAAGCGATGTATTTTACATAGGCGGTACAAAGGCAGGAGCACTTTTTGGCGAAGCTGTTGTAGTTACTAATCCAAATATACTTCCGCACTTTTTTACTGTTATAAAACAGCATGGAGCACTTTTGGCAAAAGGCTGGCTTTTGGGTGTGCAGTTTGATGCTCTTTTTACAGATAACGCGTATTTTGAAATTACAAAAAAGGCTGTTAAGCTGGCTTGTAAATTAAAAAAAGCCTTTATTGAAAAAGGCTATAAAATGTATATTGACTCACCTACAAACCAGCAGTTTGTAGTGCTTGAAAATAGCAAAATGGCAGAGCTTTCAAAAGAGGTGTCATTCTCATTTTGGGAAAAGTACGACGAAAATAATACCGTTGTAAGATTTGCCACAAGCTGGGCAACAACAGAAGAAGATATTGAAAAGTTAATAGATTTAATTTAAAAAAAGTTTCCCTTTATATAAAGGGAAACTTTTTATTTATTTGTTTGATGCTGTTTTCCAGCCTTCTTTTATAAGGTCTAAGGATAGGAATATAAGAACTATTATAAGAACTACCTGAATACTTTGAGCAGTTATATTTCCTGTGCCCATTTTAATGGCATTTATGTTTGAAACAAATGTTATTACAAGAGCAACCAATGTTACAATAAGCATAAAAGCCATAGGTATTAAAAAGCCTTTGTTTGATTTACCCATTGACTTAAACCATGCTGCAAGACCTAAAAAAGCAAGGGCTGCCAAAAGCTGATTTGATGAACCAAATACTGGCCATATGTTTTCATATCCTGATGTGGATATTATACCCCCAAGAGCAACAGTTATTGTTGTGGCTGTGTATGGGTTTACGGCTGCTTTTCTGAAGCCTTTAAGATTTTTAGGCTTTTCGCCTTGCTTTGTGAAAAATTCCTGAAACATGTATCTTGCAAGTCTTGTGGCTGTGTCAAGAGATGTAAGGCAAAAGGCAGATGAAGCAAGTATAACAAGGTCGTATGTTATAACATAGGCGTCTGAAAAGCCAAGTTTTGACACCATTGTGGCTATGCCCTTTGAAAAAACCTGTATAGGTGTGCCAGAAGGCATGCTTCCGTTATTAAATGTTACACCTACTGCAATAAGGGCAATTACTGCAAGACCTGACTCCATAAGCATACCGCCATAGCCAATGGCTTTTGCGTCTGTTTCTTTATTAAGCTGCTTTGATGTGGTGCCAGAGCCTACAAGACTGTGAAAGCCGGAAACAGCACCACATGCAACAGTTGTAAACACCATTGGGAATAAAAAGCTGTTGCCATATATGCCTCTAAAGCCTGTAAAGGCAGGAAGCTTAATATCTGGATGTGCAAAAACTATGCCAATAACAGCACCTATCATCATTGCATAAAGCAGGAATGAATTAAGGTAATCCCTTGGCTGAAGCAACAGCCATACAGGAGATACAGAGGCTATAAATATATAAACAAGTATAATTATAAGCCATGTATCTTCGTTTATATATACAGGGTATTTTACACCTAAAAGTATACAGCCTATAATGCCTGCAATACTAATTAAAACTGACATTTTAAATGGCACGTTTCTTCTATATACAAGCTCGCCAAATATAACAGATACAAGCATAAAAAGTAATGACGTTGAAGCTGCAGCAGCATTTGCCATGTTTACTGAGCCATCTAAGTTATAGCCATTAAAAGAGTCTATAACTATGCTTATAAATGCAGAAACAATAAGCAGAAGTGTTATGTATGAAAAAAGCAGGAAAAGTATTTTTGCCTTTTCGCCTATGTGAGATTCTATAACATAGCCTATTGACCTTCCTTTATGGCGTATAGATGCAAAAAGTGATGCAAAGTCCTGAACAGCACCTACAAATACGCCTCCTATAACTATCCATAAAAGCACTGGCACCCAGCCAAATATTGCTGCCTGTATAGGTCCGTTTATAGGTCCTGCTCCTGCTATTGAAGCAAAGTGATGACCCATAAGCACAGGTTTTTTGGTGGGCACATAGTCATGTCCGTCTTCCATTGTATGGGCTGGTGTTTTGCCAACAGGAGAAAGCCCCCATTTTTTTGCCAGATGTGACCCATAAAATATGTATCCGCAAACAAGAACTATAATGCTTATAATTAAAACAACAAGTGAATTCATAGTTAAAAAACCTCTCTTAAATAGATTTAATACTATAATAATGATGAAACTGTATCTTTAAGGTCTTTTCCCATAGGGTTATAAATTATTTTGTTTTTTTCAATGTCTAATGCAATCATGCGAAAATGCATCCAGCCATGGAAGGAAAACAAAAAGGATTTATACTTCTTAAAACGTCGTATTTCTTTTTCTATTTCGCTATTAATAAAATCCGATATAAGCACAATAGTTATGTATGTATACATATGCTCTTTGCTGGGATTTATTTTGTCCATGGCATAATACAAAAGAGTATCTCTTGTGCTTTTAAACTCATCTAAAGAGTCAAAGTTTTGAGTTAACACATAAACATATTCGTGTGTCTGTGCTGACCAAAGTGTTGCTGAAGGCAGAAGAAAATATTTTTCGTTTTTCACATGAAGCTCTGCCTGAAAATTTGGCGTTATACCATTTATATTTATGTTTTTTGTTATATCAAAATAAGGGGAATAAATATCCTCTAATTTGGCTGCAAAAGAGAGCTTATCTTTCATATTTTGCCTCTTGATATTATTTTAACTATAATTTATAATGCTAACAGAATTTTATCATTATTGGTATATTAAGTCAATTAATAAGGGGCTGCAAAGGTTTTTTAAAAATATGATTTTTTGCTGTGTTATGCACATTTTTAATTGATTTAGTTTCTGCCAATGTGTAAAATATATATTGGAGTATTAGGTGGAGAAATTACTAAGAAAGGAAGAATGAAAATGAACTCTTTTAAACTTAAAGAAGACTTTTACTGGGTTGGAATTCAGGATCATAACCTCAGAGTGTTTGACATAATAATGGAAACAAAATACGGTACAACATATAATTCATACCTTCTTAAAGGCAGTGAGAAAATAGCTCTTTTTGAAACAGCAAAAGAAAAGTTTTTTGATGAATATTTAAAAAAAGTTGAAGAAGTATGCCCGCTTAAGGACATTGACTATATTATAGCTAACCATACAGAGCCAGACCATGCAGGCAGTATTGGCAAATTTGTAGAGCTTAACCCGGAAATTACAGTTGTTGGTACTGCAATGGCTGTTAATTTTATTAAAAATATATTAAACAAGCCTTTTAAATTCCAGATTGTAAAAGAAGGGGAGACACTTTCTCTTGGTAACAAAACACTTAAGTTTATGGTTGTACCAAACCTTCACTGGCCAGACACAATGTATACTTATATTGAAGAAGATAAAACTCTTGTTACATGTGACTCTTTTGGCTCACACTACAGCTTTGACCACATACTTTTAAGCAAGGTTGAAAATAAAGAAGGCTATGAGGAAGCAACAAAATATTACTATGATAATATTTTAGGACCTTTTGCATCTTTCATGCTTAAAGCTATTGCAAAAGTTGAAGCTATTGACGTTGATATGATTTGCCCAGGTCATGGTCCTGTTATTGACTGTGGTATTAAAGAGCTTATTGAAACATACAAAAAGTGGAGTACAGTTGTAAACCCTAACACAAAGAAAACAGTTGTTATGCCTTATGTAAGTGCATATGGCTATACAAAAATGCTTGCAGAGGCTATTTCAGCAGGTGTTAAAAAAGCTGGTGATATAGATGTTAAGATGTACGACATGGTTGAAAGCAGCAAGGAAGAAGTATTAAACGAAATCTGCTTTGCAGACGGACTTCTTTTTGGCTCTCCAACAATACTTGGTGAAGCCCTTAAGCCAATACTTGATATTACAAATTGCATGTTCCCAATAACACATGGCGGAAAATTTGCATCAGCATTTGGCAGCTTCGGTTGGAGCGGTGAGGCTGTACCTCATATTATAGAAAGACTTAAACAGCTTCGTCTTAAAGTAACAGATGAAGGCTTTAGAGTTAAGTTTAAACCAAGCGATGATGAATTAGAAGAAGCAGAAGCTTTCGGCGAAAACTTCGGTAAAAAAGTATTAGGAATTGACTAATAACAAAAAAAGCCACTTTTTAAAGTGGCTTTTTGTGTTTCGAAAAAGTCCATTTGGACTTTTTCGAGTTTAAAACAAAGTTATAAAGCCTTATTCCTCGACGGAAGTAAATTCCGTCGGCATTTTGCTTACGCAAAACAGCTACGCTGCCCTTGTTCGTCGGGTGCTTTTCTGCGGATTCCAATTGGGAAACTTAGTACCGCCAAGATAGGCGGACAGTCATTTATGGCTGGAGTTTGCTTTAGCAAACTTACTGACAGTTCGTTTCCCAAACCCTTCCGCTTTTTTTATTTCTTTGAAATATTTCTTATGTGCATATAAACTGTATTTTTAGAAATGCCCATCATGTCAGCAATTTTAACAACAGAGTCTTTGAAGTTAAATATACCTTTATCGTTAAGTATTGATATAATCTCCTTGTTTTTGTTTGATGTAGCTATGGTTCTGTCGTTATAAACAAGGTCGCTGGCTTCTTTAAGTGAGATTTTAAGAAGCTCATCCACATCTTCAACAAAGCTTTCTGCATAAGAAGTGTTATTTGTGCTGGCTGTATTAGGCAGGAGGCGAGAAATAACATCTGAAAGAGGTGTATTAACATAGAAGTTAAGGCACATAAGACCTATAATATTGCCTTTTTCGCCTGTTATTGCTATTGAGCAGGATTTAAGAGGCTCGCATTTAGGTGTTTTGTTAAAGTATGTCATGTGTTTAGGAGCTCCTGGCTCAGACATGTTTTTTACCATTGTAAGCCCAAGGTCTGTAATAGGTGAACCTTCTTTACGTCCAGTATGGCTACCGTTTAATATTTTTATAACAGAATGCTCAAGATTGCCCAAAGACTGAACAACTATTTCAAAGCCTTCGCCTAAATATTCAGCTAAGCCTTCTGCCATTATTTTATAAGACTCCAGTATTTGATAATCGCCCTTTGAAAGAGACACAGGCTTTTGTTTCATAATATGACCTCCCCTTAGTGAACAAATATACTGTTATATTAAAATTTTTCATTTGATTTATAATTTTAGTATATACTAATTTGAGATTTTAGCAATATATTTTTGATAATAATTTATTGACAATGCAGCTTTTTTACAGGATAATATACTTGTTGCTGAAATTAAATACATTTAAAAGTCTGATTTTTGAAATGAGTTTGATTTCAGTTAATGAAACAAAGCCTTTTGGCTGCAAAAAAAATTAATTTTATGGGGTTTCTTGAAAACTATTGGAGGAGAATAATCGTGTCTAAAAAAATGTCTCAGACAGACCGCTTTGACAGAATGAAGAAAATGGAAAGAGAGGCGGCTGCTGAAAAAAGAAGAGAACTTGGTGAGGCAAAAAAAAGAAGCGGCAGGCCTAAAACGAATTATGGCAGAAATCGCTTTGACGACGAAGAAGAATATTATTTTTAAAACTAACACCCGCATTTGTATGCGGGATTTTTTATTTTTATTACTGTCACGTTTCGGCAAAAAATATGATTTGAAATAAATATAATCTTTCTTATGGAGGGATTATATATGGCAAAATCAGAAAACTACTATGGCAAAGTTATAATGCCTAAAAAGAAAAAATTAAGAACACAGTCAATTAAAAAAACATACAGTATATCAAGGCATGGTATTAAATATATATGCCTTTTGTTTATATCCTATTTAATGGGTACAATAAGTTTTTTTAATGCCCTAAACCCTGTGGGTATAAGCTTTCTTTCGGTTTTTATGGGTAAAGGTGCTTACTTTTACGGCATATGCCTTTCAGTTTTTATGGGATATATAACCTCGTCTACATATTTTGGGGTATATAGCTATGCTCTTTCAATAGCACTTATGGCATGTATTACATTTTGGCTTGATGGACGAAACAGCGTGTTTACGGAAAAGAAAAAGGCAGTCGTAGGCAGTATAAGCCTTTTGGCAGGTGGCATTTTTCTGTCGGTACTAAACGAAATGAGTATATTTATACTTATTCGTTCTTTAGCAGAAAGCTTTGCGGTGTTTGCTCTTTCTATGCTTATGGATAGATGCGTTGAAACATACGAAAGAGGCATAAAACGGAAAATGTTCACCGATGATGAAGCCTTAAGCATGGCTGTAATGGGTATATTTATTGTTGTTTCCTTAAGCAGCATAAGTGTATTTGGTTTATCACTTAAAATGGCAGTTACTATATTTTTTATGCTTTGTGTTTCATATAAAGGCGGAGCAGCCATAGGCGGAGCAGCAGGAAGTCTTTTAGGCTTTATACTTATAATGTGCGGTAAAGCCGAAACTTCATTTTTATGCGTAATAAGCTTTGCTGGAATAATGAGCGGCTTTTTTGGCAGGAAAAACAGAGTGTCTCTTGTGCTGTCATTTGCTGTTGCTGCCAGTATACCTGCCTTTTATATGGGTATGGAGCAGGACACAGCAGGGGCAGTAATGTCTTTAATTGCTGTGGCAGTGTTTTTTGCCATTCCTGAAAGGTATTTTGATATTATAAGTACATATACAACGGCAAAAACTGAGTTTGATGAGGACAAGTATTATATTAAGGTGAAAGAATACGTTGAGCGTGAAATGAAAAAGCTTTCGGAGTCTTTTAATGTGCTTTCTTATATATTTACGTCAAGGGACAGCACAAAGAGCGTAGAAACAGAAGGCACAAGAAAAATTGTTGATATGTCAGCAGAAAGAGTATGCGGAAAATGCGGACTTGCCATGTACTGCTGGAAAGCCAAAACTGCCCAGACATACGGCGCCTTTTATTCACTTATAAATGAGTATGATGAAAAAGGCACAGTAAAGGGCGATGGTATAAAAGGCGAGTTTGCCAAAACATGCGTAAAGACAGGGCGTCTTATAGAGGCTGTTGAAAGCTGTTGCAGGGAAGTTAAAGGCGAAAAATTATGGAAAAGACGCCTTGAAGAAAGCAGAAGCATTATAAAAGAGCAGCTTCAAAATATGTCGGGCATTATAGAAGAAACTGCCCAAAACCTGGACTTAAGACCACACTATGACCAAAGCATAGCAAAGGAAATTCAGGAAAGACTTTTGAAAAAGGGCATAACAGTTAAAAACATATTTGTAAGAGAGGATAAAAAAGAAAGGTTTGCTGTAAGCATAGAAAGCCAAAACTGTGGTGGCTGCGAAAGATGCTCGGCTGCTTTTCTGCCAGAGATAAGTGCATCTTTAGGCAGAAGAATGGAGCTTGTAAGTAAAGACTGCACAGGCGAAAATTGCATAAGCACATTTGAAGAAGGAAGTATATTAGGTACAAGCTATGTTTATGCCCAAAAAGAAAAGTCTGGAAGCCCTGTTTCTGGTGACAGCTTTAAAGCAGGCGAATTTAGAAAAGGCGTGTTTACGGCAGCAGTAAGTGACGGTATGGGCACCGGTGAAAAGGCAGCAGCCGAAAGCAGCAAAGTTATTGAATACCTTGAAAGACTTGTTAAATCAGGCTTTGACGAAGAAACAGCAGCAAAGGTTATAAACTGCTCTCTTATGGCAGAAACAGAGGATATCTTTGCAACACTTGATATTGTTTCTGTTGATTTAAGGCGTAAAAAAGCAAGGATTATAAAAAATGGCGGTTCATGGGTGTTTATAATACGTGCTGGCAGGGTTACTCCTGTAATAAGCACATCACTTCCTCTTGGCATAAGCGTAAAAGGCGAAAGCGAAGTTACATATTTTGATGTAGAGGAAAAAGACATAATACTTATGATTACAGACGGCATAAGTGATGCATTTAAGGATATGGGCATTGAAAACGCCGTTAAGGAGATAGTTGATAAAACAGAAAACACAAAATCATTATGCGATGAAATAATTAAAAAAGCAGTTTCAATTGAAAATGGTCAGGCAAAAGACGATATGCTTGCCTTTGCCATAAAGGTATACGAAAATTAAATATACAAACATAAACCGCTAAAGTAAAAAAATTAGCGGTTTATGTTTTGCATAAAATTTGTCTTTTGTTGCAATTAAATTTTTTATGATGTAATATGAAAGTATGTTTTTTAAATGAGGTAGTAATATGCTAAAAAAAGCCTTAAAAACAATAGAAAAATATAATATGCTTCAAAAAGGCGATAATGTGGTTGTTGGTCTTTCAGGTGGAGCAGACTCTGTGGCTCTTTTAAATGTACTTTGCAGCTGCAAAGAATACTATGGCATAAACGTATATGCTCTTCATGTTAATCATGGCATAAGAGGCAGCGAAGCCAACAGGGACATGGAGTTTTGCAAAGAAGTCTGTAAAAGACTTAATGTGGAAATTACTGTTAAGGAATACGATATACCTGCCATATCAAAAGAAATGGGCATAGGAAGTGAAGAATGTGGTCGAATAATGCGTTACAGGGCATTTAATGAGCTTTCAAAAAGCCTTGGTGGCGGCAAAATAGCCGTTGCCCACAACGAAAACGATAATGCAGAAACAGTTATAATGCGTATTTGCAGAGGCACAGGCATAAAAGGACTTTGCGGTATACCTCCTGTAAGAGATAATATTATAAGACCTCTTATAGAGTGTTCAAGAAAAGAAATAGAAAGTTATTTATCAGAAATAAAATTTTCGTTTATGACTGACAGCACAAATCTTCAGGACGACTATACAAGAAATAAAATACGAAATAATGTAATTCCTATTTTGGAAGAAGGCATAAACATAAACGCTGTTTCAAACATAGCTTCTGCAGCAGAGATTATTACTGAAGAAGAAGAACTTTTGGAATATGTTACAAATGAGTATTTTTTAAAAACGGCTGTTGAAATAGGCGAAGAAAAAATAGTTTTTGACAGTGAAAGGTTTAATTTGCTTCACGATGCGTTAAAGGGCAGAGTAATACGCCTTGCCATTAAAAAAATTGCAAAAAGCGTAAAAGATGTGGGTAAAATACATTCTGATGGTGTTAAAGATATTTTTATGGGCAAAACAGGCAGAAAAATAAGCCTGCCTTATGGTCTTGAAGCCCAAAAGCAATATGAAAAATGCATTATAAAAAAAGAGGATGCCATAAAAAAGGCTTTTTATTATAATATAAGTACAAAAGAAACATTTATAAAAGAAAGCGGCATATATATTTGGCTTAGTTATGAAAAAGACGATAAAGCCCAAATTTATAAATGCTTCGACAGAGAGAAAACAGGCGATATTTTCTGGGTAAGAAACAGAGAAAACGCCGACAGAATAGACATAAACATAGACGGCAGAAGTAAAAAAATAAAAGATATACTTATAGATAACAAAGTCCCAAGGGATATAAGGTATACTGTTCCTGTAATAGGCTGTGAAAATGGCATATTGTGGGTTTTTGATTATAGAAGCTCCATTACAAAAAGGGCTTACGAAAATAATGAAAATAAAATATATATAAATGTACGGAGGAAGGACAAATGAAAGAAATTATAAGAGAGTATATATCAAAGGAAGACCTTGTTAAAAAGACACAGGAACTTGCTGCAATGATTGAAAAAGATTACGAAGGCGAAGATATTCACTTTGTATGCGTACTTAAAGGCGGCGTAACATTTATGGTTGACCTTGCAAGAGCCGTTAAAACAAATGTATATATGCACTTTATGGACGTATCAAGCTATGGCGACTCAACAGAAAGCAGCGGCAATATAAAAATACTTATGGATATTGACGAGCCTATTAAAGACAAAAACATAATTATTATTGAAGATATTATCGATAGCGGCAGAACTCTTAGCGTACTTAAGGACATGCTTCTTGCAAGAGATCCTAAGAGCCTTAAAATATGTACTCTTTTAAATAAACCGGAAAGAAGAGTAAGCGAAGTTAAGGTTGATTACGAAGGCTTTAGCATTCCAGACGAGTTTGTTGTTGGCTTTGGTCTTGACTATGCACAAAAATACAGAAACCTTGATTATATCGGCATAATTTCTTTTGAGGAGGAATAATTTTGGAAAGGATGAAAACATCTTTTCCTTCAATAGCGTATATAAATAAAGTACATAGTTTAAGATGGAGAAAACTGCCGCCTAAAGACAGATTTCTTCATCTTTAAATTTTTTATTTTAATTATATTTTAAGGTCAGTTTTTCAGTTGCCATAGATTTCCGTTTGTGCTAAAATATATTATTGATTTGCTGTATACATTTTAGGGAAAATGTGAAATCAAAAAAATAAAAAAATTTAATCAAGGAGGCGTGATTTTTTGAATAAATATATGAAAAGTCTTGGGCTTTATGCAGTGCTGTTTATAGCCGTACTTTCTATATTAGCGGTTGTAAACAGTAACTATACAGAGCCAGATGAGGTAAGCTATACTTATACAGACCTTTTGAAGGATATTGAAGAAGGAGAAGTTGAAAGCGTTCAGATACAGACAAGCAGCGAGGTTATAGACTATGGTAATGTTACAGCAACATTTGCCGATGGAAAAACTGCTTCAACTGAAGTTCCATCATTACAGGTTTTTATTGAGTATACAAACGACAAGGTTTTAAATGATGATTTAAAGGTTGAAATAGTGCCTATACCTAAAACAAGCGTATTATCATCAATACTTCCTTCTATGATACTTATGATACTTGCCGTTGTTATTTTCTCTGTTATGTTCCAGAAGATGCAGGGCGGCGGAGGCAAAATGATGTCTTTCGGCAAGAGCAAGGCAAAGGTAACTATTGACGATAAAAACAGAGTTACATTTGAAAATGTAGCTGGTCTTGACGAAGAAAAGGCAGAGCTTCAGGAGCTTGTTGAGTTCCTTAAAGAGCCAGGTAAGTTTATGGAGCTTGGAGCCAGAATACCAAAAGGCGTTCTTCTTGTAGGCCCTCCAGGTACTGGTAAAACTCTCCTTGCAAAAGCAGTTGCAGGTGAGGCAAGAGTGCCATTTTTCAGTATTTCAGGTTCTGACTTTGTTGAAATGTTCGTAGGTGTTGGTGCATCAAGAGTAAGAGATTTGTTTGGCCAGGCTAAGAGAAATACTCCGTGTCTTGTGTTTATTGACGAGATAGATGCTGTGGGACGCCAGAGAGGTGCTGGTCTCGGAGGCGGTCATGATGAAAGAGAACAGACTCTTAATC
>CALWHO010000016.1 GCA_944380405.1 uncultured Lachnospiraceae bacterium | reverse complement strand
CATAATAAAGAAGTGACAGACATTCATTTGTAAGCTTTTTAATTCTTTCAGCATTATTAAGTACTCTTTTTCTCTCTGTAAGAATATCCTCTTCTTCTGGCGAAAGAGCTGCATCGTCTATTTCATTTATTACATATGTTAAAAAGTCTATTTTTTCTGCTCTTTTTTTGTCGTCACCACTTAAATCTTCAAGACCTTTCAGTATTACTTTATATTCCCTTATAAGCTCTGAAAGCTCTTTTTTAAGATTTTCAAGTTTTTCACCACAGAATTTATCAAGTATATCAATATGCTTTTTAGGGTTTAAAAGTGACTGATGCTCGTGTTGACCGTGTATGTCAATAAAGCTTTCGGAAATCTGCCTGAGCATAGAAGCTGTAATTGTGCTGCCATTTATGCGAATACTGCTTTTTCCTTCTGCCGAAATAGTTCTTTTAATTACAACATATCCGTCATCACAGTCAATATCCATATCAGTAATGGCTTTAATTATGTTTGTGTCTTCAAAGAAGAAAACAGCCTCAACAACTGCCTTTTCAGCACCTCTTCTTATAATGTCCTTATCGGCTCTTTCGCCCAGAACAAGATTAATAGAGTCTATAATCATAGACTTACCGGCACCTGTTTCACCTGAAAGTATGTTAAGACCTTTGCCAAAATCAATTTCTTCTTTTTCAATTAAAGCTATGTTTGATATATTAAGCCTTTCAAGCATATGCTGTCACCTCAGTCTGCATTCATTATTTTGTTAAGCTTATGAATAAATTCAACAGCCTGATTATGTGTTCTTGCTACGCAAAAAACAGTATCGTCACCTGCTATTGAGCCAAGTATGTCGCTGTTTTGCATATTGTCTATTGCCACAGCAACAGCCATACCCATACCGTTAAGAGTTTTAATAACTATCATGTTCTGGGCATAGTCCATTCTTACAACAGCATCTCTGAAAACTCTTATAAGTCTTTCTGAAATGCCTGCATCTGTGTTTGTAATTACACTGTATTTTTGCTTTCCGTTTTCAGTTGAAATTTTTGTAAGCTTCATTTCTCGTATGTCTCGGGATATGGTAGCCTGGGTAACGTCAAAGCCTTCTTCCTTAAGTTTTGAAGCCAGCTCTTCCTGCGTTTCAATTGCATTATTTTCTATAATCTCCAGTATCTTTGTGTGTCTTGCAATTTTCATCACTTACCTGCCTCCCTTAATAAACATCTTTTCCCTGAGCACATCATAAAAGCCCATTTTGTTTGTTTTAATAATAGTAACGTATTTATCGGATTTTTTTATAATCACAGTATCGTCTTTATTAACTGCCGAAACGTGCATACCGTCTACAACAGCGCTTAAGTCCGTTTTTGAATACCTGTCTATAACAAGCTTAACCACATCATCAGCACCTACAACAATGCTTCTTGCATAAAGAGTATGTGGGCAAATAGGTGTTATGGCAAGCATATTTGAGTCTGTTTTTAGTATGGGTCCACCTGCTGAAAGGTTATATGCCGTTGAACCAGTTGGCGTTGAAACAAGAACTCCATCACCAAAGAAGTCGTCTATATATTCGTCATTTACATAAACTCCAACCTCAACCATGTTACCTCTTGAAAGAGCAAACTCATTAAGGCAGTAAAAAGAATTTGTGCCTTCTGAAGCACTGTTTACTTCGGCTTCAATCATCATTCTTTTTTCAAGTTTATAATCGCCTTCTATAACCTTAGTAAGAGAGCTTTCCATTCCAGATGTATCTGTATCTGTCAAAAATCCCAGATGACCAAGATTAATTCCTATTAACGGAGTATTATGCTCGCATGCAATTTTGCCTGCATTAAGCATAGTGCCATCGCCACCAAGAACAACTATAAATTCAGACTCACTGTAAAGCTCTTTTTCGTCACAGCCTGCTATATCTATATTAAGCGCCTCAACAGCTTCCTTTTCAATAAGGGCTTCAAAGCCTTTTTTCTGTAGAAAACTAATTATTTTTTCTGCTGCAGCCTTGCTTTTTTCTTTTTCTATGTTTGGTATTATCCCAACCTTTTTCACTGCTCGTCACCTCATTATAAGAAGCTGTGGCTGTTTCGGCTTACTTCGTCTGCCAAATCATATGCTTCTTCTTTTGTCATTCCCTGCTGCTTTCTGTCAAGAAGTATAAGATATTCAATGTTGCCTTCTGGTCCCTTTATAGGTGAATAGCTTAAATTAAGTACATTAAGACCATGTTCAAAAGCAAAGTCTATAATTTTTATTATTACTTCCTTATGAACAGCTAAATCACGAACAACGCCTTTTTTGCCAACTTTTTCTCTTCCTGCTTCAAACTGTGGCTTTATAAGGCATACAAGCTGTGCTGCATCTGTCATACGGCTTATAACAGGCTCAATAACCATTGTAAGAGAAATAAATGACACATCTATTGACGCAAAGTCTGCAAGGTCTACCACCTGTTCATCAGTAATATATCGTACGTTTGTTTTTTCAAGACAAACTACACGAGGGTCATTTCTAAGGCCCCAGTCAAACTGTCCATATCCAACATCTATTGAATAAACCTTTGAAGCTCCATTTTGAAGCATACAGTCTGTAAAGCCGCCTGTTGATGCGCCTATATCCATACAGATTTTGTCTTTAAGCTCAACACCAAATTCGTTTATGGCTTTTTCAAGTTTAAATCCGCCACGGCTTACATATTTCATTTTTACATTTTTAACGGTAATTTCCGCTTTTCTGTCTACCTTTGTGCCTGCCTTTTCCTCTTTAACTCCGTCAACATAAACCTGTCCTGCCATAATAAGAGCCTTTGCTCTTTCTCTGGAAAGCTCTGGGTGACATTCTGTTACAAGCACATCAAGTCTTTCTTTATCAGCCATATTTGTCTGCCTTTCCATTAAGAAATAAGTGTTCTGATTTTTTCAAGTATGCCTTTTGAGTCAAGTTTATAACGCTCAAAAAGCTCTTCTCTTGTTCCATGTTCTATGAAACTGTTTTCAAATCCGAAATTATGTATAGTTTTATTTTTATATCCTAAATCAGCTATTTTTTCAATAACTGCATTTCCAAAACCGCCAAGTCTTATGCCGTCTTCAACTGTAAATATATAATCACAGTTTTCGCAGCAGTTTTTAATCATTTCTTCGTCCATAGGCTTTAAAAATCTTGCATTATAAACCATAGGATTAAAGCCGTCTTTTTCAAGGCTTTCATAAACTTCCATACATGTTTCAAACATAGAACCACAGCTTATAATTGCTATTTTTTCGCCTTTTTTAATAAGCTCAGCCTTGCCTTTTTTAATTTCAGGAATATTTGTATACCCATCATCAGGTATAGAGCTTCTTGGATAACGAATAGCAAAAGCCTCGCCTGAATTTAATGCAAACTGTAATAATGCCTCCAGCTCTGCTCCATTTCTTGGTGCTGTAATATTTATGTTTGATATAGGCATAAGATATGCAATATCAAATATTCCCTGATGTGTTTCACCATCAGCACCAACAATACCTGCTCTGTCTATGGCAAATATTACAGGCAATTCCTGAAGACATACATCATGTATAATCTGGTCATATCCTCTTTGAAGGAATGTTGAATATACAGCAAAAACTGGCTTCATGCCGCTTGCAGCAAGACCTGCACAAAATGTAACTGCATGCTGCTCTGCTATACCCACATCAAAAAGCCTTTCAGGGAACTTTTCTCCAAAGCCTTTAAGACCTGTTCCTTCAACCATTGCTGCTGAAGATGCAGTAATAAGAGGGTCTTTTTCAGCCAAAAGTGTAAGTGTATCACCAAAAACAGCAGAATAGCTTTTAGCTGACTGCTTTTTAGTTATTTTGCCGTTTCTAATGTCAAACTTGCCTACACCATGGAATTTTGCCGGGTCATTTTCAGCAAAATAATAACCCTTGCCTTTTTTTGTTTTAACATGGAGAAGTATAGGTCCATGCATATTTTTAATGTTTCCAATAACATCTATAAGGCTGTTTATGTTATGACCATCAACAGGCCCTATATAGTTAAATCCCATTTCCTCAAAAAGCACGCCTGACACAATCATGTGCTTAACGCTGTCTTTTACAGCAGTTACAGCTTTATCCATGCTTTTTCCCACAACAGGAATTTTATCAAAGAAGTTATGTACTCTTTCTTTAGCGTTTAAATATGCAGCCTCTGTTCTAAGGTCATTTAAATGCCTTGATAAAGCACCAACATTTGTTGATATGCTCATTTCGTTGTCATTAAGTATAACAACAATGTCTTTGCCGCTTCTGCCTGCGTTATTCATAGCCTCATAAGCCATACCACCTGTAAAAGAGCCGTCACCTATAACGGCAAATATCTTTTCAGTTGTATGTTTTAAATCCCTTGCAACAGCCATACCAAATGCAGCTGAAATAGAAGTTGAGCTGTGTCCTGCTGCAAAGGCATCATACTTACTTTCTTTAGGTTTTGGGAAACCGCAAATACCGTCCAAAGTACGAAGAGTGTGAAAGTCCTTTCTTCGTCCTGTAAGTATTTTATGAACATATGCCTGATGACCTACGTCCCATACAATTTTGTCCTTATCAATATTAAGGCAGTAGTGAAGAGCCATTGTAAGCTCCACTACTCCAAGGTTTGACGCCAAATGTCCGCCTGTTTTTGACACATTTTCAACCAAAAATCGGCGTATTTCCTCTGCCAGAACAGGCAGATTTTTTTTATCTATTTTTTTAATGTCATTAGCATTATTTATATTCTCTATAAACACAAAAAACCACCAGTCTTTAGTATACAAATCCTTGAAAAAAAGGATAATTTTAGCATAAAAGCCCTACAACTATGCCTAAAAGAGCTCCTGCTGCCACCTGAATAGGTGTATGACCCAAAAGCTCTTTAAGCTGCTTGTCCCAAGCAATATCGTTATGTTCAAAAAGGAAATTAATGGCTTTTGCCTGATTTCCTGCTTCTCGTCTTACACCTGTAGCGTCGTACATAACAACAAAACAAAATACAACGCTTACGGCAAATATAGGTGCATCAAAACCAAAATGCTTGCCTATACAGCTTGCCATTGAGCATACAAGAGCACTGTGTGAGCTGGGCATACCGCCAGAACCCCACATTCTGTCAATAGCAATTCTTTTTTCTGATATAAATGTAAGCACAACCTTTATTGCCTGTGCTATAAACCATGCGTATATTCCTGCCCAAATAGGTCTGTTGCCTAAAATCTGTAATAAATATTCCATGGACTTTACCTCGCTTTTTTATATATCAGCTTCTTCTGTCAATAAGGTATTTTGTAAGCTCCACAAAGAAATCCATATTATCTCCGCAGGATTTGAAAATTTCTATAGCCTCATTTGAAAGTTTTTCAGTAAAGTTCTTGCTTTCCTCAACGCCAAATAATGAAACATAAGTAACCTTATCATTTTTCTCATCACTGTTTGTTGTTTTTCCAAGCTCGTCAAATGTACCTATTACATCAAGTACATCGTCTTGTATCTGGAAAGCAATGCCAAGCTTAATAGCTGCCTTTTCAAGTTTTTCAATTGTTTTTTCATCAGCACCGCCTAAATATGCACCTGCTTTTACAGCACCTACAATCATAGCGGCTGTTTTGTTAAGATGTATAAAATCAAGAGTCTGTTTGTCTATTTTTTTGCCTTCACATATTACATCTACAGTCTGCCCAGAAACCATACCGTTTACACCGGCAGCAAATGCCACTGCCTGCATAGCTTTTGCACTGTTAATGTCAAGGTTTTCAACAACGGCATTACTCATAATTTCAAAAGCATAGCTTAAAAGACCGTCACCGGCTAAAATAGCTATGTTTTCGCCAAAAGCCTTATGGTTTGTAAGCCTGCCTCTTCTGAAATTGTCGTTATCAAGAGCAGGCAAGTCATCATGTATAAGTGAATATGTATGAATCATTTCCATTGCACAGGCAAAAGGCATTGCTTTTTGGGCATCTCCGCCAAAAGCCTCACATGCTTCAATAAGCATTATAGGACGAAGTCTTTTGCCTCCTGCAAAAAGAGAATATCTCATTGACTTAAATAAAATCTCTGGATATGAGCTTTCTCCAGGCATGTATTTATCAAGTTCGTTTTCAAAGTATTGTTTCTTCTGTTCTAATTCCTCTTTAAGGTTCATTCCAAAACCTCCTCATTACTATCAAATTCACACTTCACACATCAGCCGTCACACTTCTTTTTTAAAACAATTAC
>CALWHO010000015.1 GCA_944380405.1 uncultured Lachnospiraceae bacterium | reverse complement strand
CGCAGCTTATCACGTCTTTCATCGGCTCCTAGTGCCAAGGCATTCCCCTTGTGCTCTTACTTGCTTGACCTTTTTGCTAAACTTTCGTTTAAGCTTTTTTAGGAATGTAGTAGCGATACTACATTTTCTTTTTTGGAATCTTTTTTTATCTTCAATAATACTATCTCGATTTAATTGACTCTTTTTCTTTCTCTTTATTCAGTTTTCAAGGTACAGTTTGTTAATTCTTTTGCGGTTTATCTTGTGTTTGTTTTGCCTCACTCACAACCGCTCAGTTATAATAGCACGATGTAAATATAATGTCAACACTTTTTTAAAAAAATTTAAAAACTTTTTCAAATTATGCAAAAATGCCCAGAACAAGGAACAGTAAAAGGTTGTTTTCATAGAGGAAACCAGCTACCGTACTATCCTCTAAAAGCTTGAAAAATGGGGCAAAATTGACATTACTATAAAAGAACATAAGCACAATTCCTATAACCCAAAGTAAAAAAACAGAATACACACATCCTGCTATAACTCCACCTGTAGAGTTAAATAAATTTATAACAGGCAGCTTTGAAATAATATCCATTGTTTTTAATATTATTTTAAGAGCTACAAACACTGCCACAAAAACAATAACTACAGAAAGTGCATTAAGACACACATTTGCAATATATCCTGATATATAATCCTCAAGACCAGATACGTTAAGTATGTCATACACAACTGGGTTATTATTCTCTAAAAGAGAATTTTTCAAAAATTCAGGTAAATTAAGTCCTGATATAACATTATTTTGACTTTGAGAAACAGCATTTTCTATAACTTTATCTATGCCTATATATTCAGAAACTCCGTTTTTTATAGCATAAAATATAAATGTGCCTCTTAAAATAGTGCTTATAAATGGTGAAAGCACTTTTGCCGCAACAACAGAAGCTATTGGCGGCAAAAATCCAAAACACATCTTAACAAAACCCAATAAATATCCTTTTATAGCAAAAAAAGCTATAAATATAACTACTGCAATATCTAAATAATTAAAATCCATACTCAAAATTTATCACCTTTTTATTCTTCTATAGCAGCCTTTTCTAAATCACTGCTTTTTACTATAGCTGCATTTGTGCTTGTTACTAAAAGCAGATTATTTCCATTAAGAGGCATTATGTCACTTATGTCCTGAGAAGCAGTATACTGCCAGTTTACCTTACCTGATGAAGTAATGCCGCAATATGATTTTCCTGACCCAACAATTATATCTGTGCCACAAACATTCATATAAGTAATTTTTTCTCCCATATCATAAAGAACCTTTTCTTCTCCTGATTGATTGTATAAAACAACAGTTCCTTCACCATGTCCATCTTTATCAGAAAGCTCGCTTCCAAGACCCGCAACAATATTGCCGTTGGAGTCAAAATACGCTTTTTCTATTTTATTTGTTAATTCTGTAGCCCAAATTTCTTTGCCTTCTGTAGAAACAGCAAAAACTTCTTTGTCGCCTAAAAACATAAATCCTGTTTTTGCATTATACCCTGTCATAGGCACAATTTGTCCGCTTTTTTCAACTGCAGCGAAAAAATCGCCTGTATCTATATTTTTTGAATCACTTCTGCTTGTATAAAAAAGTAAAATTGTGCTTTTTATGTCTACACCTGAAGCATCTAAATATGATACAGCAACTACTTTTCCATCGTCACTTAAAGCTGCTGAAACAGGATAAATATCCGCATCCTGCTCATATCTTTCAAACACAAGGTCTCCACTTTCAGAATATACCTGTGTTCTGTATTCATCACCGCAATTAAGCAAAACAACACTCTGACCCATAGCATTAATGTATACATTCAAAATAGTTCCTGGGCAGGATATGGAATATAACTCTCCATCAGGACTATACATTTTCAAGGCTCTTCCGTTTGTTTCCATTACACATGCAAAGCTACCCTTCTGTAAAACAGTAATAGAAGACATTGTATATGTATAGTTCCAAATCTGGTTTACAGAATTATCGTAAAATTTAACGCCGTCTTTTGAAAAATGGAAAAAGCCTTTTCCGGCAGACTTAAAAACAGACTTTGTTGAACTGTCAAATGATATACCCATTTCTTTTGAATTAGCTGATGATGCTGCCGAAGAAAAAGCTGAAGAAACTGATGAAACAGCAGATTTTCCACTGGAAGAAGAGCCAGTTATACCGTTAAAAGCTGACATAACAGTATTTTTCACATTAGTAAGGGACTGGCTGTTTACTGCAAAACTGCCTCCATTAAGACCAAAATATGCTCCCGAAATAGCTGCAATAACAACTATTACAGCTATAAATACTGCCACAGGACTTTTTTTCTTTTTTACTTCCCTTTCATATTCATTTTCTTTATCTATTTTTAATCTTTCGTCTTCGTTATCCAAAATATAACCTCCAAAACAAAATTCATTTTCTAAATTTAAATTTTGATTTTCATTATACTATATTTAGTTATTAATGTCTAACAAGGTCAAAAAATTTTAATATTATTTTAAATTCTAAATAATACAAAAATCATTTGAAACATGGCAGCTATGCCAAAAACAAAATACATATTGTCAACAAAAACAGAAAAGTCTGTAAAACTTATAAAAAAAGCTACCAGACAAACTAAAAATACCCTTTTCTTTTTAACTCCAATATTTTTATACTCCAAAGCCCAGCACCCTGCACCTATGCCTGTTGTAACCATTGAAAAAAATAAAACAATAAATATTAAGTAAGTCAGTATTCCGCCTTCTTCAACGGCATATTTCATAACAGGCACAGAATAAAGCATTTTGTCATTAAAATTTATTCCAAGTATAACTGCAATTAAAACAGCACATAAAAAAAGAACTGCCGAAGAAAGTATGTTTCCCAAAAATGTATTTTTTCCTTTTGATAAATGTATTACAGCAGGCACAACAGTTATCATGTTGTAGCAGGTATATACAGCTGATGAAAAAAAGCTCTTAATTGCTGAATTTTCCTCTACACTATAACTACTTTCTTCTCCTAATAGTGCATATATCCCAACAGCACAAATGCCAATAATAAGTATTGGAGAAAGCACCAAATTAACGTCTTTTACACCGCCAAATCCCCCTGAAAGCATATAAAAATAAAACATAACCATTATTACTCTTATTATGTTTTCGTACCCTTTAAAAACAAAGCCGCCTATCCATGATGAAGCCGATATCATAGAGCAAAAAACAGCAAATGAAAATATGGCAGTAAATGCCATAACTGCCTGCCCTGCTTTTTTGCCATATAAAAACTCAAAATATTCCTCTGCCGTATATAAATTTCTTTTTCTGCATGTAAACGATATTTTGCTGCACAAAATAAAAAAAAGCACCGCAAAAATAAATATGCCAATATAGCCATCTTTTCCAAATGACATAAAGTATGTACCAATCTCTCTGCCAGAAGCAAATCCTCCTCCTATTACAGTTCCTACAATAATAAGCATGTATTGAAGCAAAAAAATCCCCTCACATATTTTTTTAATAATATATGAGGGGTTTTTTATTAATTATAAATCATTTTTAATTTTGTTATAAAGCTCAATGTATTTTTCTGCTGATTTATCCCATGAGAAATCGCAGTTCATGGCATTTTTAACAACACATTCCCAATCGTCTGTGTCTGCCCAATATGTTTCAAGAGCTTCATTAACAGCCCACATAAGACCGTCTGCTGTGTAATGTTCAAAAACAAAGCCGTTGCCTTCTTTTGTTTCCTTGTTGTAGTGCTTAATTGTGTCAGCAAGACCGCCTGTTTTTCTAACAACAGGTATTGTGCCATATCTAAGGCTGAACATCTGTCCTAAGCCACAAGGCTCGAAAAGTGATGGCATAAGGAAAATATCACTTGATGCATATATTCTCTGTGCTCTTGTATCGTCAAACATAATGTTTGCACACATTTTGCCTTTGTGACGCCATTCAAGGTCTTTGAAGTAATCTTCAAGATATTTTTCGCCTGTGCCAAGTACCACAAGCTGAAGGTCTTTGCTTAAAATTTCCTCTGCTATCCAGGAAATAAGGTCAATGCCCTTTTGTCCTGCAAGACGGCTTATAATGCTTATTACAGGTACATCTCTCTCTTCAAGACCAAGCTCTTTTTGAAGCATAGCCTTGTTTTCTTTCTTCTTTTCAATTGAATTTACGTCATAATTTACATAAATTCTGCCATCTGTTGCAGGATCATTTTTAACATAGTCAATGCCGTTTAATATACCGCAAAGCCTGTCACTTCTAAGACGCATAACACCGTCAAGACCATATCCGTATGCAAATGTCTTTATTTCTTCAGCATAGGTATTACTTACAGTGCTTATCATGTCTGTGTACATAAGCCCAGCTTTCATAAAGCTAATTTGTCCGTAAAATTCAAGATAACCAAAGCAGTAATATGGAATATCAATCATATCCATAGTTTCTCTTGAAAATGTACCCTGATACTGAAGATTATGAATAGTAAAAAGTGTTTTTATATCTTTGTATCCTTTAAACTTGCTGTAAACTTCTTTAAGAAGTACACAAACAGGACCTGTCTGCCAGTCGTTACAGTGAATTATGTCTGGATAAAAATCTATAAACTGAAGCATTTCAAGAACAGCCTTACAGAAGAAACCAAATCTTTCGTTGTCGTCATCATATCCATAATAGCCGTCTCTGCCGAAATAATAATCGTTTTCAATAAAATATGTTGTAAAATCTCCGTCCTTTTGAAGTATGCCAGCAGGCTGTTTTCTCCAACCAAGGCTTGTTTCAAAACTTCCGAGATAATCTATGCCAATAAAATGTTTATTATTAATAGATTTATATTTAGGTATCGCTATTCTAACATCAACGCCGTGCTCCTTCAAAACCTTTGGCAGTGTACCAACAACATCGCCTAAGCCGCCTGATTTTGCATATGGAGCAGCCTCTGAAGAAACTATAAGTACTTTAAGAGGATTTTTACTCTCCATTAACCATACCTCCAATTCATTCCGTTAAATTTATTTTATTACCTTTATTATATAATACTATTATTAATGACACATTTCAAGATAATTATATAATGCAAACTCCACACTATGAAAACCATATATAGTATTTTTTAATTAATCATTTCCCAAAATAAAATCAAAAGCCCTAAAAACATAAAGCATATTTAACAAATCATTGCAACATACTAAAAATAAGTATAATATATTTAAGTACAAAAAATATTATAAAAAAAGGAGGTTATTTTTATGTCACAATCAAAACATATATTAAAAAGAAGCGACATAGATGACAAATATAAATGGAAACTTGAGCATTTAATTGAAAGCGATGAAAAATGGGAAGAAATATTCAACGAAATTTCATCACAAATAGACACAGCCGATAAATTCTCAGGTAAATTAGCTTTAAGCAGCCAAAACCTTTATAATTGCCTTAAATATAATGATGATATATGCCTTGTACTTGATAAACTTTATGTTTATTCAAATATGCGTCTTCATCAGGATAGCACAAACTCTTTCTACCAGTCACAAAGCAACAGAGCCGAAATGCTTGTTGTAAAATATATGGGTAAAACTGCATATATAACTCCTGAAATAGTATCAATTCCAGAAGAAACTCTTAAAAAATTCATAGAAGAAAATGACGACCTTAAAATGTACAGTCACTTCCTTGATAATATTTCAAGAAAAAAAGCACATGTTCTTTCACCTGCTGAAGAAGCCCTTCTTGCAAAAACAGGTGAATTTTCAAATACTGCCGAAGATATATTTGCAATGATTAACGACGCAGATATTAAATTCCCTGAAATTAAAGACGAAGATGGTAATATTGTTCCCCTTACAAAGGGAAAATATACCTCTTTTATGGAAAGTGAAAACCGTGAAGTACGAAAAGCAGCATTTGAGGCACTTTATGACACATATTTAAAACAGAAAAATACACTTGCCACAACTTATTACTCAAGTGTAAAAAGAGATGTTTTCTATTCATCAGTAAGAAAATACTCATCATCAATAGAGTCTGCCCTTGATGATGATAAAATTCCAGTTTCAGTATATGAAAACCTCGTATCATCTGTTCATAAATATCTTCCTCTAATGCATAGATACGTTTCATTAAGAAAGAAAATTCTTGGCGTTGATGAGCTTCATATGTACGATGTTTATGCACCACTTGTAGAAGATGCCGATATAAAAATAAATTATGAAGACGCTAAAAAGAAAGTAATCGAAGCCCTTGCACCTATGGGCGAAGAATATATAGCAGGTCTTAAGGAAGGCTTTGAAGGCGGCTGGATAGACGTTTATGAAAACGAAGGCAAAAGAGGCGGAGCATATTCATGGGGCGCATATTCAGGTCATCCATATGTGCTTTTAAATCAGGCAGATAATATAAACTCAATGTTTACAATAGCCCATGAAATGGGTCATGCTATGCACAGCTACTATAGCTGGAAAAAAATGCCTTATGTGTATTCTGGTCATAAAATTTTTGTTGCAGAAGTTGCCTCTACATGTAATGAAGCCCTTCTTATGGAATATATGCTTAAAACAACAACAGATAAAAAAGCAAGAAAATACCTTATTAACTATTTCCTTGAACAGTTTAAAGGTACATTCTTCCGTCAGACAATGTTTGCAGAATTTGAAAAACTTACTCATGAAGCAGTTGAAAGAGGCGAAGCTCTTACATGTGAAAGTATGTGTGCTATGTATCGTGAATTAAATAAGCAGTATTTTGGCGAAGATATGGTTCTTGATGACAGAATAGATATGGAATGGGCAAGAATACCTCATTTCTATAACGCATTTTATGTATATCAGTACGCAACAGGCTATACAGCAGCTATTGCCCTTTCAAGAAAAATACTTAATGAAGGTCAAAGTGCCGTTGAAAAATACACAGACTTTCTTTCAAAAGGCTGCAGTGAGTATTCAATAGACCTTCTTAAAGGTGCTGGTGTTGATATGACAACAAAAGAACCTTTTGAGCAGGCTATGGCAGTATTTAAAGATCTTCTTGATAAACTTGAAGCTGAAATTTAATAAAAACAAAAAAATTACCCGTCAGGATTATTCCTGACGGGTGTTTTTAGATTTACATAAAATTAAATTTCCAAATAATATATATGTAATGCGGAAAGGTTTGGGAAACAAAGGGTTTCCCAACTATAATCCGCAGTCAGAATTTATTTCTGACGAGGAAAACAGCGTGTTTCAAGGCATTTATGCCGATGGAACTCGTCTGTTTATACCTCTGAACTCTCGTCAAAATCCTGATTTTGACGAAAGTGTGTCAACAAAGTTGATACACTAAAATTACATATATTTTTTGAATACATCAACCATGTCAAGCTTTTCCCATGGAAGATCAAGGTCATTTCTGCCAAAGTGACCGTAAGAAGCTGTCTGTTTGTAGATAGGTCTTCTTAAGTCAAATCTTGTAATAATGCCCTTTGGTGTGAAATCAAAGTTTTCAGCTACTATTTCTTCAAGCTTGCTGTCTTCAATTTTACCTGTGCCAAATGTGTTTACAAGTATAGAAACTGGCTGAGCAACACCAATTGCATAAGCAAGCTGAATTTCACACTTGTCAGCAATACCGCTTGCAACAATGTTTTTAGCTGCATGTCTTGCTGCATAGCAAGCACTTCTGTCTACCTTTGTTGGGTCTTTGCCAGAGAAAGCACCGCCGCCATGTCTAGCGTAACCGCCGTATGTGTCAACAATAATCTTTCTGCCTGTAAGACCAGCATCACCCTGTGGGCCACCTATAACAAATCTGCCTGTTGGGTTAATGTGGTATTTTGTGTTTTCGTCAATAAGCTCTGCTGGTATAACAGCCTTTATAATTTTTTCAACAACGTCTTTTCTAATTGTTTCGTTGTCTACTTCTGGTGAGTGCTGTGTAGAGATTACAACTGTGTCAACTCTAACAGGCTTTCCGTCTTCATACTCAACTGTAACCTGGCTTTTGCCGTCTGGTCTAAGGTATGGAAGAGTACCGTCTTTTCTAAGCTCTGAAAGCTTTCTTGAAAGCTTGTGAGCAAGATATATAGGCATTGGCATATATTCGTCTGTTTCGTTGCAAGCAAAGCCGAACATCATACCCTGGTCACCAGCACCGCCTACTTCGTCATTTGTACCTGCTGCAATATCAGGTGACTGACCCTTAAGAGATGTAATAACAGCACAGCTGTCAGCGTCAAAGCCATATTTTGCTCTTGTATAGCCTATTTCTCTTACTGTATCTCTAACTATTGATTCTATATCAACATAGCAGCTTGTTGTAACCTCACCCATTACAAAAATCATACCTGTTGTAGCTGTTGTTTCACAGGCAACTCTGGCGTCTTTGTCATTGGCAAGTATAGCGTCAAGAACTGCATCTGATATTTGGTCACAAATTTTATCTGGATGTCCTTCTGTAACAGATTCAGATGTAAAAAAGTTTCTGCTCATTAAATAAAATCCTCCTTTGTTAATAATAAAAAAAGCCCCTTTCAGGGACCAACGAATAAACTTATCTTCCGTTATAATACGGAGGGAATTAGCACCGATACTAATTTAAGCCGGTTGCCGGGTGTCATAGGGCCCTGTCCCTCGACCACTCTTGATAAGCACAGATATTTATTTGCAAATGATATTTTATATGCTTAGAAGACTTTTGTCAACAAAATATTATTATCAGGCAAAAATTATTTTTATATAAAAATAAAGGTAGTAAATACTTCCCAAACTATCAAAAATCTATTTACCATAACTGGAAGGGTTCGGGAAACGAAACGTTTCCCGAATTTAATCCGCAGTCGGAATTTACTTCCGACGAGGAAAAGCAGGAGTTTCAAGGCTTTTGAGCCGATGGAACTCCTGCTTTATACTTATGTCTGCTCGTCAAAGGCTTGAATGAAATGAGCCTTTGACGAAAGGGTGTCGATTTTTTCGACACCCTCATGTAGTATTTACTGCCCTTATTCTTCGTCATCTTTATTTTTTTCTGCTCTTTTCTCTCTTATTCTTCTTGAGTTTTCAGCTCTTCTTTCTCTTCTTTTGTTGCGTCTTTCTCTTTCTTCACTGCCGTCTATATATTCTATAAACTTGCCTGTACCTATTGCAACACAGCTTATGGCATCATCAGCAATCATAGTGTTTATGTGAGTGCTTTCGCTTATAAGCTTGTCCAAACCATAAAGAAGGCTTCCGCCGCCTGTCATAACAATGCCTCTGTCAACAATATCTGCAGCAAGTTCTGGTGGTGTTTTTTCAAGCACCTGATGCACTGCCTCTACAATCTGAGCTACTGGCTCAGCTAATGCTTCATGCATTTCTTCGCTGGGAACAGTAACAACCTTAGGAAGGCCTGTAACAAGGTTTCTGCCCTTTATGTCCATTGTAACAGGCATAGTTCTTTCATAAGCTGTACCAACCTGCATTTTAAGCTCTTCAGCACTTCTTTCTCCTATAAGAAGACTATGCTTTTTACGCATATATTTAATTATGGCATCATCAAAATTATCTCCTGCTACCTTAATAGATGTGCTTACAACAGTACCTCCAAGAGAAATTACGGCAATGTCTGTTGTACCGCCGCCAATATCTATAACCATGCTGCCGCATGCCTTTGAAATATCAATTCCTGCACCTATGGCAGCAGCTATTGGCTCTTCAATTATAAATACCCTTCTTGCACCTGCCTGTCTTGTAGCATCTTCAACTGCTCTTTTTTCAACAGTTGTAACAACACTTGGCACACAAACTGCAATAGTTGGCTTAACAAATGGGTTTTTGCCAACTGCTTTTTGTATGAAATATTTAAGCATTCTTTCTGTTGTGTCATAGTCAGAAATAACACCTTCTCTAAGAGGTCTTACAGCCGCAATATTTCCAGGAGTTTTGCCTATCATTTTTCTTGCTTCTTCTCCTACGGCAAGTATTTCGTTTGTATTTCTGTCTATTGTAACAACGCTTGGCTCACGAACAACAATGCCCTTGCCCTTTACATACACAAGAACAGAAGCCGTACCCAAATCTATGCCTATACTGTCGCCAAATCCAAAAAGATTAAAAAACATTTTTATTTCTTCTCCTTCAATATATATACCATTTTGCCTATTATATCAATTATACATTATAAATGTATTTTAGCAAATAAAATTGTTATATATTAAAACAAAATTAAAAAATTTTTTAAACAATATATTAAGAGGCTGCATTAAATAAATGCAACCTCTCTTTTTTTAATTATTCTATTATTCTTCTGTCTTTTCTTCTTCCTTTATGTTGATTGCTATTGAAAGCTCATCAAGCTGTTTCTGGTCAACATAGTTAGGAGCATCTGTAAGAAGACAAGAAGCATCTTTTACTTTAGGGAATGCTATTACGTCTCTGATTGTAGAAGCACCTGCCATAAGCATAATCATACGGTCAAGACCGAAAGCAAGACCGCCGTGTGGTGGCACGCCATACTTAAAGGCATCAAGAAGGAAACCAAATCTTTCCTGAGCCTGCTCATCTGTAAAGCCAAGAAGATTAAATATTTTCTGCTGAATATCTCTTCTGTGGATACGGATACTGCCACCGCCAAGCTCTACACCGTTAAGAACCATGTCGTATGCTTTTGCACGCATTTTGCCTGGGTCTGTTTCAATAAGGTCAAGGTCTTCGTCCATTGGTGATGTAAATGGATGATGTTCAGCTGACCATCTGCCTTCTTCTTCGTCCCACTCAAACATTGGGAATTCTGTAATCCAAAGGAAATGATAATCATCTGGTCTTGTAAGGTCAAGTCTTCTTGCCATTTCAAGACGAAGAGCACCAAGAGCGTCAAATACAACTTTGTTCTTGTCTGCACAAATAAGAATAAGGTCCCCTGGCTTACCGTCCATAGCCTTAACTATTTCAGCCATTTTTTCTTCTGTAAAGAATTTAGCAATCTGGCTCTTTATGCTGCCGTCATTGTTAACAACAATCCAAGCAAGACCTTTTGCTTTGTATGTCTTTACAAATTCAACGAGGCTATCTATCTGTTTTCTTGGGAAGTGACCGCAGCCTTCTGCATTAATAGCTCTTACACTGCCGCCATTTTCAAGGGCATTTTTAAATACAACAAAGTCTGTTCCTGCAACAATGTCAGAAATATTTTTAAGCTCCATGCCAAAACGAGTATCTGGCTTGTCAGAACCAAATCTTTCCATACCCTCTTTCCAAGTCATTCTCTTGAAAGGAGTCTGTACATCTACACCAAGG
>CALWHO010000014.1 GCA_944380405.1 uncultured Lachnospiraceae bacterium | reverse complement strand
GTCTTCATCCTGTCAGTATTTCCTGACGTTTATCCATTGTTATTTTTTATAGTTCTTTTCTTGAACTTAGAATTAACTTTGGGTAGTTTAATCAACTGTTCAGTTTTCAAAGATCAATGTCTTTTTTCGCTTTCAGCTTTTCGCTGTCAGCAGAAGTTATTTTATCACTTTCTTTTTAGCTTGTCAAGAACTTTTTTCAAGTTTTTTTCGGCTTTTTTTCAAGCCGTTTTCTTTAACTTTACTTTTGTTCTCTCTTTAGCTCGTCGCTTCATCTTGCAGCGACATTTATCAATTATATCAGCTAATTTCTAAATGTCAAGAACTTTTTTTAAGTTTTTTTAAAAAGTTTTTTCAACTATTTTTTAATACCTTATTTCAGTTCTTTTCCGTAGCCCCTATGTGACAGCGACAGGTATTAATTATACACACCTCACAGAAAATGTCAACACCTTTTTTGAAAAATTTATAATTTATTATAAAACCCTTATTTTATACGCTTTTCAAGCCTCTGCTAAAACAAAAAATGAGAGCCTTGCCCATAGGGCATGCTCTCTTTAGTTAATCATCTTACAAAGTTAATTACTATACCAAGTATAATAAATATTGCAGCAAGTATCTTTGTGTACTTAGATAAAGCACCTTCTATAGAATTGCTTTTATTTTTGCTCCAGTATGAGTCTGAGCTTGCAGTAGAAGCACCGCCACCTATTGTACCAAGGCCTGCGTTTCTATCGCTCTGAAGCATTATTACTATACAAAGAATGATACCTACTATTGCCATTATAACTGACAATACCATGCTTATTGTGCTCATTTCGTTACCTCCGTTTCAAAAAACATTTAACCATTAAATGAGTATATCATAGCTTTTTATGACCTGCAACAATTTTATAGTAAAAACCCCTTACAAAATAAGGCTTTTTGTCAAACCTACAATATATAGTGTTTACTTTTTAAATACCAAATATTATAATTTAAATAGTCTGTTTCTTCTTAAATATATATTTATCTGACAGACATAAATTTTTATGTATATTTAGGGGTATTATTATGTTATTAGTATTATTTAAAGCATTAAGCTTTATTATTGTAATTGCCATAGGCTGTTTTGGCAGGTACAAAGGATTTTTTAAGGATAGTGACAGCGAGATTATAACAAAACTTGTTATAAATATAACTCTCCCTGCCGCTGTGTTATCTAACTTTTCATCTTTTGAACGAGAGCCAATACTTTTCCTTTTAGTGCTTTTAGGTCTCGGTTGGAATTTACTGCTTATGCTCATAGGCTACATTCTTTCAAGAAAAGGCAACCGTGAACAGAAAATATATTATATGATGAATTTAACTGCATATAATATTGGATCATTTTCAATGCCTTTTGTTCAAGGCTTTTTCGGTGGCAGCCATGTTATTGCCACATGTATGTTTGACTCAGGAAATGCCCTTATAGCAAGTGGAGGTAGTTATGCTATAGTAAATGCTGCTGTAGGCTCTGCCGATGGCTCACCTATTGGCATAAAAGATATTGGAAAAAAGCTTTTGACAAGTCCCGCTCTTACATTATATGTAATTGTGTTTTTCCTTGCACTTATAGACTTTAAAATGCCAGAAGCTCTTTCAAACCTTCTTTCAACAACAGCCAGCGCCAATGGCTTTTTGGCAATGCTTATGTTTGGTCTTACACTTAAATTTAACGTGCCTAAAGATGATATTAGAGAAATAATAAAGGTACTTACATTAAGATACATACTTTCTGCCATAGCAGCACTTGTAATATACTTTGTAATTCCATTTCCTGAATATATAAAAATAGTTTTAACAATACTTGTATTTTCACCAAGTTCTGCCCTTGTACCAACATTTACTCAAATGAGTGGAGGAAATACATCACAGGCAAGCCTTTCAGGCTCAATTTCAATAGTAATAAGTATAATAATAATTTCAACTCTTATGGTTGTTCTTCATGTTTAAATATAAAAGCTGTTTTTGCTGCATAATAATGTAGAAACAGCTTTTTTTAATTATCAAAATATATGCATTTATTGACAAAGACTATTACAGTGACTTAAAATACACGTCAGAGGGCAAAAGCCCAATAAACTTAAGTAAAAAGGACAGATTACCATGACTTTAGACCAACAGAAAATAGGCGTTAAATGCCGCATAACAGCTGTTAATGGACAGGGCGCTCTTCGTCGCCGACTTCTTGATATGGGCCTTACTCCAAGAACAGAAGTTATGATACGAAAGGTTGCACCTATGGGCGACCCAATAGAGCTTCACCTTAGAGGCTATGAACTTACAATACGATTAGAAGATGCAAAAAATATAGAAGTTGAGGAGGTATAAACAAATGATATTTGCTCTTGGCGGCAACCAAAACTGCGGAAAAACAACCCTCTTCAATCAGCTTACAGGCTCAAACCAGCATGTAGGAAACTTCCCTGGCGTTACAGTAGATAAAAAAGAAGGCGAAATACGTGGTCATAGCGACTGCACTGTTGTAGACCTTCCAGGTATATACTCACTTTCTCCATATACTAATGAAGAAATAGTAACAAGGGATTTTCTTATTAACGAAAAACCAAACTGTATTATAAACATTGTTGATGCCACAAATATAGAAAGAAACCTTTACTTAAGCCTTCAGCTTATGGAACTGGGTATACCAATGGTTATTGCCTTAAATATGATGGACGAAGTACGTGAAAACGGCAACACAATTAAAATACATGAGCTTCAGGAACAGCTTGGCGTGCCTGTTGTGCCTCTTGTAGCCAGCAAAAACGAAGGCGTAAGCGAGCTTATAGAAATAGCCGTAAATATTGCAGCAGGCAAAATACAGCCTTTAAAACAGGATTTTTGCTCAGGTGCAGTGCATAGAGCTATACACGGTATAGCCCACCTTATAGAAGACCATGCTGAAAAGGTTGGCGTGTCACCTCGTTTTGCAGCCACAAAGCTTATTGAAGGCGATGAGCCTATGGCAAAACGTCTTCACCTTACAGAAAACGAAATAGACATGATTGAGCATAACGTGCAGGAAATGGAAGAACAGCTGGGTACAGACAGAGAAGCTGCTCTTGCCGATATGCGTTATTCATTTATAGAAAGTGTCTGTTCACAGTGCGTAATTAAAAAAGGCGAAAGCGTTGCTCATAGACGAAGTGTAAAAATAGACAGCATACTTACCCATAAATATTTTGCTATACCAATATTCATACTTATAATGCTCCTTATGTTTTACCTTACATTTGGCGTTATAGGTGCAGCATTAAGCACTGTTTTGGAATATATTATAGCAGCCATAACAAACGCAGCCGATAAGGGTCTTACAGCATATGGCATAAACCCTGTAGTTCATTCACTTATAATAGACGGTATATTTGCAGGCGTAGGCAGTGTTTTAAGCTTCCTTCCTGTTATAGTCACACTCTTTTTCTTTCTCTCACTTTTGGAAGACAGTGGCTATATGGCAAGAGTAGCATTTGTAATGGATAAATTATTAAGAAAAATAGGTCTTTCAGGCAGAAGCTTTGTACCTATGATAATAGGCTTTGGCTGTTCAGTACCTGCCATAATGGCAAGCCGTACACTTTCAAGCGAAAGAGACCGTAAAATGACAATACTTCTTGTGCCTTTTATGAGCTGCTCTGCTAAACTTCCTATATACGGACTTTTTACAGCAGCATTTTTCGCTTCATATAAGCCTCTTGTAATGATAGTGCTTTATATAATGGGTATAATAATGGCAATATTAACGGGGCTTTTGTTTAAAGCCACACTTTTCCAAGGCAACCCTGTACCTTTTGTTATGGAGCTTCCAAACTATCGTTTCCCATCAGCCAAAAGCGTTTTTATGCTTATGTGGGATAAGGCAAAGGACTTCATTATAAAGGCATTTACAATTATATTTGTAGCTACAATCGTTATATGGTTCTTCCAGACATTTGACACACGTTTTAATGTTGTTGCAGACAGTGCCGACAGTATGCTTGCATATATAGGCAAGGTAATTTCACCTTTCTTCGCTCCAATAGGCTTTAATGACTGGATAGCATCAACAGCCCTTATAACAGGCTTTAGTGCAAAAGAAACAGTAGTAAGCACCCTTGCAGTGTTAACATCAGGCTCTGGAACTCTTGAAGAAACACTTCATACAATGTTTACGCCTCTTCAGGCATTCTCATTTCTTACATTCACACTTCTTTATACACCATGTGTGGCAGCTATTTCAGCTGTAAAAAGGGAAATGAATAGCGGTCTTGCTGCCATAGGTGTTGTTGTGTTCCAGATAATAATTGCATGGATAGCAGCATTTGTCGTATATAATATAGGGTCAATATTTTTCTGATAGTAAAGGAGGCTTTTAAATGTCTATTTGGGATTATCTTCTTATAATTATTGTTTTAGCTATAGTTTTATTAAGCATACGTTCAATTAAGAAAAGAAGCAAAAATATGGGCTGTGGCGGCTCTTGCAGCAGCTGCTCATATAACTGCCCTTCAAAAGAAATTAACCAAAATAAAGACAAAAATTAATATTAAACCGCCCATAGTTTTCTATGGGCGGTTTAATATTCAAAACCCTTTAAAAACGGCACTTTTTATGTGTACTATGCCTATAAAAAACTTGTGATTTTAAATTTTTTCTACATTATTATATGTATATAATTACAGTGTTTTGGTTGTAAAAAAGCCCAAAAAGTGGTATAATTACAATGGTTTTAATATTACTGTTATTGACAGATTACATAATCTGTCTTTATTTTCGAGGAGCGATTTTTAATGGCCAATGAATATAATGCATCTCAAATACAAGTTCTTGAGGGCCTTGAAGCCGTAAGAAAAAGACCGGGTATGTATATCGGTTCTACAAGCTCAAGAGGTCTCCATCACCTTGTATATGAAATTGTAGATAACTCCGTTGACGAAGCTCTTGCAGGCTTCTGTAGCGAAATAAATGTAACTATAAATGCCGATAACACAATATCAGTAAGAGATAATGGTCGAGGCATACCAACAGATATTCACCCTCAAAAAGGCATACCTGCCGTTGAAATGGTATTTACAATACTTCATGCAGGCGGTAAGTTTGGTGGCGGCGGATATAAAGTATCTGGCGGTCTTCATGGTGTAGGTGCATCTGTAGTTAATGCCCTTTCCACAAACCTTACTGTTGAGGTTTACAGAGAAGGCAAAATATACCAGCAGAAATACGAAAGAGGCAATACTGTAATGCCTTTAACAGTTATAGGCAATACTGAAAAGCATGGTACTTATGTTTACTTTAAGCCAGACCCTGAAATATTCGATGATGTTATATTTGATTATGAAGTTTTAAAGCTTCGTTTAAGAGAAACTGCGTTCCTTACAAAAGGTCTTAAAATTAACCTTGAAGACCTTAGAGAAGGCAAGGAACAGAAATCAAGCTTCCATTACGAAGGCGGTATAAAACAGTTTGTTGAATTTCTTAATAAAAGCCGTACACCTGTATATGATAAAATTTTCTATGCCGAAGGTACAAAAGACGGCATTTATACAGAAGTAGCGTTCCAGCATAATGACGGCTATAACGAAAATATCCACACATTTGTAAATAACATAAATACAACTGACGGCGGTACACACCTTGAAGGCTTTAAAACTGCCCTTACAAAAACTATAAACGACTATGCCAAAAAGACAGGTCTTCTTAAAGACAGCGATAAAAACCTTTCAGGTGATGACGTAAGAGAAGGCATAACAGCCGTTATAAGCATTAAAATAGGCGAACCACAGTTTGAAGGTCAGACTAAGACAAAACTTGGTAACTCCGAAGCTAAAGGCGCTGTTATTTCTGTTTTCTCAGAAAAGCTTATATATTTCCTTGAGGAAAACCCTGCTATTGCAAAGGCAATAGTTGATAAAGCACTTATTGCCAATAGAGCAAGAGATGCCGCTAAAAAAGCCCGTGAGCTTGTAAGACGAAAAACAGGTCTTGAAAGCACACGTCTTCCTGGTAAGCTAACAGACTGCTCAGATAGAGATCCTAAAAGATGCGAAATTTACATCGTAGAAGGTGACTCTGCCGGCGGTTCAGCTAAGAAGGCACGTGACCCTAAAACACAGGCTGTGCTTCCTTTAAGAGGTAAAATACTTAACGTAGAAAAAGCTCGTCTTGATAGAATACTTTCCAGTGACGAAATTAAAAACATGATTACAGCATTCGGCACAGGTATAGGCGAAGATTTTGATATAGAAAAACTTAGATACCACAAAATAGTTATTATGACCGATGCCGACGTAGACGGTGCACATATCAGAACTCTTCTTCTTACATTCTTCTACCGCTATATGCAGCCTCTTATTACAGAAAATAAAGTGTATATAGCACAGCCACCTCTTTACAGAGTAGAGAAAAATAAACAGCATTATTACGTTTATAACGACGAACAGTTAGAGGCTCTTTATGCCGAAATAGGCAAAACAGGCATAAAAGACGTTCAGAGATATAAAGGTCTTGGTGAAATGGACTTTGACCAGCTTAGAGATACAACAATGGATATTCACCACAGAATACTTAAAAAAGTAGACCTTTCAGATGCCATAGCAGCAGATGAAATATTCAGTATGCTTATGGGTGATGCTGTTGAGCCAAGACGTGATTTCATAACTGAAAATGCTAAATATGTAGAAAATATAGATTTCTAAACCCAAAGGGTTTTTTAATGCCGAAGGGAATGAAAATAGTAAATGAGTGAATTTGAAAATCAGATAGATAAAATTATAGACGTTGACCTGGGCGAAGAAATGAAAAGATGCTACCTTGAATACTCAATGAGTGTTATTGTAGCAAGAGCCCTTCCAGATGTACGTGACGGTCTTAAACCTGTTCAAAGACGTATATTATACTCTATGGGCGAAATGAACCTTGACCCATCAAAAGGCTATAAAAAAAGCGCACGTATAGTGGGCGATGTAATGGGTAAATATCACCCTCATGGTGACAGCTCAATATATCAGGCTATGGTTAGAATGGCACAGAACTTCTCCATGCGTTATATGCTTGTAGATGGCCATGGTAACTTTGGCTCCATAGACGGTGACGGTGCTGCTGCACAGCGTTATACAGAGGCTAAAATGAGCCGTCTTGCAGTAGAAATGCTTGCAGACATAGATAAAAACACAGTAGACTTTATACCAAACTACGACGAAAACGAAAAAGAACCAACTGTTCTTCCTGCCAGAATACCAAACCTTCTTATAAACGGCTCTGCAGGTATTGCCGTAGGTATGGCAACAAATATACCTCCTCATAACCTTGGAGAGGTAATAGATGGTGTTGTTAAAATAATAGATAATAAAATAAACGAAAACCGTGATACAGATATTGATGAGCTTCTTGAATGTATAAAAGGTCCCGACTTCCCAACAGGTGCCAATATACTTGGCAGAAGCGGCATAAGAGCTGCATACCGTACAGGCAGAGGAAAAATACTTGTAAGAAGTGAAACAGAGATAGAAACTCTTCCAAATGGCAGAGAACGAATAGTTGTTACAGAGATACCTTATCAGGTTAATAAAGCAAGACTTGTTGAAAAAATTGCAGACCTTGCAAAGGACAAAAAAATCGAAGGTATTGCCGATATACTTGATGAATCATCAGGCGATGACATTAAAATTACAATAGACCTTAAAAAGGATGCAAATTCAAATGTAATACTTAACCAGCTTTTTAAATATACACAGCTTCAGGAAAGCTTTGGCGTAATAATGCTTGCCCTTGTAGACGGTAAGCCAGAGGTTTTAAACCTTAAGTCAATGCTTGATGAGTTTATTAAGCACCAGGTTGATGTAGTTACAAGAAGAACAAAGTTCGACCTTGATAAGGCAGAAAAAAGAGCCCATATTCTTGAAGGCATGAAGATAGCCATTGAAAACATAGACGAGGTTATAAAAACTATCCGTGAAAGCTATGATGATGCTAAAGAGCGCCTTATGGAAAAATTCGGTCTTTCAGAGCTTCAATCCCAAGCTATACTTGAAATGCAGCTTAGAAGACTTCAGGGTCTTGAGTATGAAAAAATAGAAGCAGAATATCAGGAGCTTCTTAAAAAGATAGCTTACTATAAATCACTTCTTGCTGATGAAAACCTTCTTTATGGCGTAATTCGTGACGAAATAACAGCTGTAAAAAATAAGTATGCAGACGAAAGAAGAACAAAAATAGTAAATAACCCAGGCGAAATAGATATAGAAGACCTTATTGAGGAAGAAGTAAGCGTAATTACACTTACAAACCTTAACTATATCAAACGTGTGCCTCTTGACACATATAAGAGCCAAAACAGAGGCGGAAAAGGTATTATAGGTATGCAGACAAGAGAAGAAGACTTTGTAAAAGACCTCTTTGTATGCTCCAGCCATGATACACTCCTTTTCTTCACCGATAGAGGCAAGGTTTACAAGATTAAGGGCTATGAAATTCCAGAAGCAGGTCGTCAGGCAAGAGGCACTGCAATAGTTAACCTTCTTGAGCTTGATAATGGCGAATGTATAAATGCTGTAATACCTGTTAAGGAATTTAGCGAAAATACATACCTTGTTATGATAACAAAACAGGGTATTATAAAGAAAACTGACGTAATGCAGTATTCAAACATCAGAAAAGGCGGTCTTAATGCCGTTAACCTTAGAGATGATGACGAGCTTATATCAGTATTTATTACAGACGGCACAAAGAATATATTTGTAGGCACACATGACGGTATGGGTATACGCTTTAATGAAAATGATGCCCGTCCTCTTGGTAGAACAGCAACAGGCGTTAGAGCAATTAAGCTTAAAGACGGCGATTATGTTGTTTCGGCAGGTGTTGCAGAGCATGGCTTAACACTTCTTAACGTAACAGAAAAAGGCTATGGTAAGAGAACAGATGTTGAAGAATTTACACTTCAGCAAAGAGGCGGCCTTGGTGTTAAGAGCCATCAGATAACAGAAAAAACAGGAAATATTGCAGGCTCAGTAATAATACATGAAAATGACGAGCTTATGATAATTACATCAGAAGGAGTTATTATCCGTCTTAGAGCAAGCGATATTTCAACATTCGGCAGAGCAAGCCAGGGTGTAAGACTTATTAATCTTGACGAAGGTGTAACAGTTGCAGGTGTTGCAAAAATTGCAGAAGACCAGATAGAAGCCGAAGAAGAAGAAACTTCAGAAGAAATAACAGAATAATTTTTTTAAAAGCCCTATCATTTTTTGATAGGGCTTTAGACTGCAAAAAAACTATTTTTTAAAAACATATTATTGCGGAAAAGTTTGGAGAACGAAGCGTTCTCCAACTGGAATCCGCAGTCGGAATTTATTTCCGACGAGGAAAAGCAGGAGTTTCAAGGATTTTATTCCGCTGGAACTCCTGCTTTATACTTATGTCTACTCGTCAAAGGCTTGAATGAAATGAGCCTTTGACGAAAGGGTGTCGACTCTTTCGACACCCTCTTAATAAATTCTTTAAAAAAGTGTGAACCTTTTTTTCATATATCCCCTCTATATTATAGATGCATCAATAAAGAACGTTCAAAAAAAGAGAGGTGATATATTTTGACTGATATAGAAAACTTAGTTGTGCAAATGATAAATGACGATAAATATGCCTTTAATGACTTAATGACTATTTACTATCCAAAGGCTATGCGCCTTGCATTTCTTATATCAGGCAAATATGCCGACAGCGAAGATATTGTTCAGGAAGCCTTCACCTCCTGCTATATTAACCGCAAAAAAATAAAAGAGCCTAAGTATTTTGAAAGGTGGCTCTATAAAATAATAAGCCGTAAAGCATGGGCCTACTCCAAAAAGGCAAAACGTGAACAGCCAGCCCCGGAGGTTTTTGAAGAAAATACTCCTGACTCCTTTTCCCTTGCCGATAGCGTTATTGATTCCATTGAAAATAAAGAAATTTTTAATGCCGTTATGAGCCTTCCCATAAAGCAAAGAACAGTTGTTGTGCTTTATTACTATAATAGCCTTACAACAAAGGAAATTGCACAAATTACAGGCTCTTTTGAAGGCACAGTAAAATCAAGACTTCATAACGCAAGAAAAGCAATTAAAAAAATAATTGAATCATCAGAAAATTCATATAAACAGGAGGTGCCCATATAATGAGAAAAAATATTATTGATAATAAAATAAAAGAAACATTAAATATTACGGCTTCAAAAATAGAAGTAAACAAAAACAATATGGAAATAACAAAAAGAAACGTACTTCATAATATTGAGGAGGCAGAAAATATGAAAAAAATAGGATTTAAAAAAACAGCACTTATTGTTGCATCTCTTTGCATACTTGGCAGTATAACAGCTGTTGCAGCATCAGGCTTTACAATGACAGTCGCCCATTCATTTCTTAACGAAGAAGTTAAGTCTTTTGAGCAGGTAGCAGAAATTACCGAAAAAGCCAATATGGATTTAAAATATATTGAAAAATTCTCAAACGGCTATGAATTTAAGTCAGCAGTGCCTGTATACGGCAACTACGAAGACCAGGAAACAGGCACATCTTCACCGCAGTGGACAGATATTTCAATTACATACGAAAATAAAGACGGTGAAGACGTAATGATGTCAGTTTCTTCCGTACTTCCGCCAATGTCAGAAAATACTTCAACAGAAAACTATAACGGTATTGAAATAGGATATTTCAGCTATAACGCTTTGTTTGTTCCTCCAACATACGAGCTTACAGAAGAAGAAAAGGCTCTTGAAGCCAGTGGCGATATAGTTGTTTCATACGGCACAGACAAAGTGGAAAAAGAATTTATTGAGTCTGTTTCATGGTCAGATAACGGCTTAAACTACTCTCTTATGACTCAAAACGGCAGTCTTGGAAGTGACGGACTTACTGAAATGGCAAAGGAAATTATAGATAAATAAAAATATAAAAAATAACTTTTTAAAAATACGAAAGGGGTTTGGGGAACGTTTCGTTCCCCAACTGGAATCCGCAGTGGGAATTTATTTCCCACGAGGAAAAGCAGGAGTTTCAAGGCTTTTATGCCGCCGGAACTCCTGCTTTATACTTCTGTCTGCTGGCAAAAGGCTTGAATGAAATGAGCCTTTTGTCAAAGTTTATCTTTCCCAAAAAACATACTGGTCCTGAATGTTTTCTATTGGTATCTCTTCATCAAAATACATTCCTGTTGTTTCGTAATGAATGTCAATAAGCCTATTGTAGTCCTTAGGTCTTACAACATTATACCTTTCGCTTTCAGGCAGTGTAATCATTTCATATACGCTTCTTACCATAAAATGATTTACGTCCTGTGCGTTTCTAAACTGAGTCCAAATAGGTATAAAGCTTACCCTTGTTATTTCGGCAGGGTTGTTGTCCACTTTTTCAAAATCAAGATTAACAATTATGCCTGCATTTCTTGGCGGTGTTGTCTGTGATGATATAAAATTTCCAAGGGAATAAATAATATATCCATTTCTTGTAGTGCCATCATCTTTTGTAAGCTCTCTTACTTCCATAGGCTGAAGAACATGAGGGTGGCTTGCAAGTATTATGTCAGCACCACATTCAAACATATAATCTGCCCAATCAACAAAAACGTCTCTTACATAAGTTTCGTATTCGTTGCCCATGTGTGGCAAAACAACAATAAAATCAGGATTAAGTGCCTTTGCTTTTTCTATGTCGCTTTTAATAAGCTCCCTGTCCATTAAATTCACATTATAAGAATTTTTAACAGGTATACCATTTGTGCCGTATGTATAAGACAAAAATGCAAACTTAATGCCGTTTATGTCCTTAATAAAAACTGTATCCCTTTCTTCCTGTGAGGCATAAGTTCCTGTGTGGTCAAAACCGTACTGGTCAAGCATTTCTATTGTTCTTAAAAGACCGTCTGTGCCTTTGTCCATGCAGTGGTTATTGGCAGTTGTAACAAAGTCTATGCCTGAATATTTAAGGCTATCAAGGAAGCTGTCAGGAGTATTAAAACATGGATAGTCAGAAATTCCCACATCTTCACCTGCTGTTACAGTTTCAAAATTGCCTATAGCATAATCAGCCGCCTCAAAATATTTCTGCACATCAGTAAAGTTATGCATAAAGTCATAAGTGCCTGTGGTGCTGTCGTAAGCTTCTTCATACTGGTAGCTATGAACCATAATGTCACCTGTTACAGCTATCTTTGCAGTTTTTATTTCAGGCTCTTTTTTATACATCTCACCTGCTGTGGCAGTTATTTTGTTTTCTTCTTCCTCATTAAATACTGCTTCTGTTTTTCCGCAGGCAGTAAATAAAATTGAAATACATATTATAAAAAATAAAATTAAATTAAAGTGTCCTGTACTTTGCTTTTTCAGTTTCATATAAATTATTGCCCTCCGTGTCATTTACAACAACAGCTGGAAAATCCTCAACATAAAGCTTGTGAATAGCCTCTGCACCTAAGTCCTCGTATGCTATTACCTCAGCTTTTTTAATATGACTGCTTATAAGTGCAGCAGCTCCGCCAGTTGCTGCAAAATATACAGCCTTATTTCTAATCATGGCGTCAATAACTTCTTTACCTCTTGCTCCCTTACCTATCATGCCTGTTTCACCAAGGTCAAGAAGCTTTGGAGCATAAGCGTCCATACGGTATGAAGTTGTAGGCCCTGCCGAACCTATAGCCTGTCCTGGCTTTGCTGGTGATGGTCCTGCATAATATATAATTGCATTTTCAATATCAAAAGGGAACTTACCTGTTTTTTCGTAGTCCTCAAGCATTCTTTTGTGAGCGGCATCTCTTGCTGTGTAAATTGTGCCTGTAATAGAAACAATGTCACCTGCTCTAAGCTTTGAAGCCTCTTCCTTTGTAAAAGGCGTTGTTATTTTTACGTTCATTCTAAAAAACCTCCTTAAAGCTCACATACAGCATGTCTTGTAACATGACAGCTTATGTTTATGGCTATTGGCATACATGCAATATGTGTTGCAAAAGACTCAATATTTACGGCAAGAGCTGTTGTTCTGCCACCAAGACCCTGTGGACCTATGCCTGTAGAATTTATTTTCTCGAGAAGCTCCTCTTCCATTTCTCTGATATGCTCTTTATCGCTGTGAGAGCCAACAGGTCTAAGGAGTGCTTTTTTGGCAAGTATTGCAGCAGTTTCAAAGTTACCGCCACAGCCTACACCAACTATCATAGGCGGACATGGGTTAGGGCCTGCTGCCTCAACTGTGTCAAGTATTGCTTTTTTAGCACCTTCTATGCCGTCTGATGGCTTCATCATATAAATTTTGCTCATGTTTTCACTGCCTGCACCCTTTGGAGCTATTTCAATTTTAAGCTTGTCACCTTCCACAATGTCATAATGAATTATGGCAGGTGTGTTATCCTTTGTGTTTACTCTTATAAATGGGTCAGACACAACAGATTTTCTTAAATACCCTTCTGTGTAGCCTTTTCTTACGCCTTCGTTAATGGCATCTTTAAGTGAACCGCCTGTTATATGCACGTCCTGACCTATTGTTACAAACACAACTGCAAGACCTGTATCCTGACAGATAGGCACGTTGTTTTCCTTAGCTATGTCAGCATTTTTTATAATCTGGCTAAGCATCTCCTGCCCTACAGGTGAAACCTCCTCTTTTTTTGCATTTTCCAAAGCACAGTATATATCCTTATTTAAAAAATAATTGGCACTTATACACATTTTGCTTACTTCTTCTGTTATAAGTGTTGCACTTATTTCTCTCATAGTAATCCTCCCCAAAAATAAATTATTTCTATTAATTATACCACAAAGTATACAACATAAAAATAATGTCGTAAATAAAGTTATTTTGCCAAATATAATTGTATATATATTAAACATTTTCTATGTTTTATTAAAACTTTTCATGTGCTATAATTATTTTTACAGAGGTTTTATATATGGGTTTTGATTTAATTTTTAACATATTTGAAAGGAGTTAAATCATTATGAAAATAGGTTTATGCACACCTACAAAAAACATTGAAAAAGTAAAAGAAATAGGCTATGACTACATAGAAGTGGCAGGCAACGAAATAGCTGCCATGACTGATGAGGAATTTGAAGCATTTGCCAAAAAAAGAGATGCTCTTAACTACCCTGTTGCCGGCTTTAATGCATACTGCAACGAAAAAACACCTATTGTAGGTGATAATTTTACAGAAGAAAAAGCCAGAGTCTATGCGGAAAAAATGTGTAAAAGAGGCTCAAGGCTTGGCATTAAAAATATAGGCGTAGGTGCTCCTATGGCAAGAAAACTTCCAGCTGGCTATGACATGGATAAGGCATATAACCAGTGCAAGAGATTTCTTGAAATAACAGCAGACGAAGCCGCAAAGTACGGCATAAACGTACTTTTTGAAGCTCTCCATGATAAATGCTGTGATTTTGCAAACCATACAGCAGACGGCATTAAGCTTGTAGAGGACATAAACAAAGACAACCTTAAAATAGTTCTTGACTTCTACCACATGGAAGTAATGGGTGAAGACATTACAGACATTAAAGACGTTATGCCTTATGTAAGACACCTTCACTATAACCACACACCAGAAGGCTCTCTTGACAGAGAATATATAATTCCTGAAGATGAAGAAAACCTTATTAAAATTAAAAAGGCTGTTGAAGAATGTGGCTATGACGGCACATTCAGCATAGAGCCAAACGATACACCTGATTTTGATAAAGTTGCACCTGTTACATATAGCGTAATGAAGAAAGTATTTGGATAATAAAACGTACCTATAATATAGGTATTTAAAACTAAAAAAATGGAGTTTCAAGGAATTTTGCCTGGAAACTCCATTTTTATGCTTATTTTTTCTCGTCAAAATCCTGATATTGACGAAAGGGTGCCCTTCGGCACCCTCTAATTAATATACTCCGTCAAATAAATACTGAACTGGATTTTGATTTGCTTTTTCAATCATTTCAAGAAGCTGAGCCTCCTGACTTTTCTGATTTCCTAAGCCTGTTTTAGCTAAGAAATTATCAAGGAATGAATTTGAAATATATGTATTTTCAATAAACTCACATCCTGCAAATTCTTCTTTGTTTTCCATAGCTGTCATAAAGTCATCATAGTCCATTACATAGTCAATAAGACCAAGGTCAAGAGCCTGTTTAGCACTGTAAACTCTGCCGTCTGCCAGTTCAAGCACCTTTTCTCTTGGCATATTTCTGCCCTCTGCCACTATATCAACAAAAATATTGTATGTTTCGTCAACTATAGACTGAAGTATTGCTCTTTGTTCTTCGTTAAGACCGCTGTAACCGCCCATAGCTTTGTTTCTGCCGCTGGCTACATTGTCTTCTTTAATGCCAAGCTTTTCCATAAGACCACTTGCATCATAATAGCTCATTATAACACCAATAGAGCCTGTAAGAGTCATTCTGTTGGCATAAATTTCGTCTGACGCCATTGAAAGATATACGCCCCCTGATGCTGCTGTCTGTGCATAGTATGAATAAACAGGGTTTCCTGTTGCTTCCTTGTAGTCCTTAAGGGCGTTATAAACTTCATCACTTTCGTATGTACCGCCACCAGGAGTATTAATATAAAGTATAATACCCTTGTTGCTTTCATCATTTTTAAGTCTGTCTATTTCTTCAAGTATCCACTGATGATTATATCCACCTGAATAATATGAAGGAGATGATGAAATCGCACCCTCTATTGGTATTGTTTCAACATAGTCACCTTCTACATATGTATATGTGCTTCCTGTTGTTGATGAAACAGATGAAACAGCTGATGAAAACATACTTCCTATCATAGAGAAAAATCCTATAATTAAAGCAGCAACTATAACTACAACAGCTATTACTGCCACAAGGCAGCCTGTTTTTTTGCTGTCTTTTCTATAATAGTTTGTGTTGTAATTTGTGTTATAATTTACTGTTTTGTTTGGCTGATTATTTTCTTTTTGAGCGTTATTGTTATTTTCAGCTTCATTTGGAATATTGTTATTTAATTCGTTTTCATTTGTGAAATTGTTTTCTTCCATATAGTCCTCCTTTTAATTTTTTAATATGAAAACCATTCCATTATTAATGACAAAATTAAGCCTTATTTAGTTTTAATTTTTTTTGGAATTTGAGCATTTATAATAGCTGCAAAAACAATTATGCAGCCTATAATCTCTTTTGTGCTTAATGTTTGACTAAGTATAATCCACCCAAATATTGCAGAAAACACACTTTCAAGGCTGAGTATTAAAGACGCTATAACAGGACTTGTGTATTTTTGTCCTACAATTTGAAGTGTATATGCTATACCGCTTGAAAATACTGCTGCATAAAGTATAGGTCCCATACTTTTAATAATGTCTGAAATTAAAGGCGCTTCAAGTATTGCAGAAGGCAAAATTGATATAATGCCGCATACCATAAACTGAATGCAGCTAAGCTTTACTCCATCTGTATTAGGCGAAAAGCTGTCAATAACAAGTATATGTACTGAAAATAAAAACGCACATATAAGTATAAGCATATCGCCTTTATTAATTGAAAAACCTTCGTTAATACATAACAGGTACAGTCCAAATACTGCTGCTGCCATACTGACCCAAATTTTTGCAGATACTTTTTTATTCAAAAATATACCCATAACAGGCACTATTATTACATATAAAGCCGTTATAAAACCTGCCTTTCCCACAGATGTGTATTGTATGCCCATCTGCTGAAAAGAGCTGGCAAAAAAAAGCACTATTCCGCAGTATATGCCGCCCTTTAAAAGATACTTTTTCTCATGTGGCGACATTTTCTTTTTTTCTTCTTTATTTATAAATCTTAAAAAATATATACATGGAATAAGAAATAACGATGCAATAATATTTCTAACCCCGTTAAATGTAAAAGGTCCAATATACTCCATACCTAAAGATTGGGAAACGAAACCCGTTCCCCAAATAAGTGCCGTAAGCATAAGCATAATGTTGCCCTTTAAGCTTTTATTTTTAGTTTCCATTATACCCTCTTACCTCCTATAACCATAAAGGAAGCACTGGCGGCAGCTGCTGTAACAGTGCCGTTTTTTGTCTTTGCTTCTGCCGAAAGACTTATAATTGTTCTTCCAACGCTGTCTGCCTTTGCAGTAATTATAAGCTCATCACCCAAAAGCACAGGTTTTAAAAACCTTACATTTATATCTATTGTAGTTACCATCTGACTGCATAAATAGTGGGCAAGCATACCAAAGCAGTTATCAAAAGCAGTACCTATTATACCGCCATGCATACTGCCACCTGTGTTTAAGTTCCATTTTTCACATTTATACTTAACAGTAAGTGATTTATTTTCGTAATCACACTTTACAAACACAGGATTTAGCATATTTAAAAGAAGATTATCCTTGTCGTCAAAATGGGTTTCAACTATTTTGCCTATCTCCTCTTCCATATTTAACTGATTTATATTTTCCATGTTTAAATTTCCGCCTGTTTCATATTTATAAATGCTACCTTTAAAAATTCCTCTGGATTTTCCATATGAGGAAGTGCCTTTGTTTTTTCAAATACATAAAACTTAGCCCAAGGCACAATTTCCTTAACCATTTGGGCAGCAGATGTATTAAACATATCATTTTCTTCGCCCCAGACAATAGTTAAAGGCACATTCATTTCTTTAAGATAGCCTTTTATATCCATGTTCATATAGTTTGTAACATATGACGCATAAGCATATCTTGCGTTACCTCTTTCGCTATGGGCAGCAAAATAAAAAGCATCTACAAATTCATCTTTTACATTTTCTTCGTCATAAAAACCATATTCACATAAAAAGTCACGGATAGCTTTTTTGCTTGTTCTTAAGTTATACATAAAAGTACCCTTTAAAGGCAATTCCATAAATGTGCGGCGTTTAAAGTCGCTGTTTTCTGCCATTTTATCTGTTATGCCTCCTGGAGAAATAAGGAGCATATTATTTATTTTTTTAGGGAAAAGTTTTGATGCTATAACAGCAAACATAGCTGAACCATTGGCAGCAATTACGGCAGTATCACTTTTAATTACATTATCAATAAATTCCTTAACAAATAAAGCATATGTAAATGCTGTATATGTCATTTTAGGCTTGTCGCTGTAGCCATAGCCTGGAAGGTCAACGGCGTATACCCTAAATTTCTTTGAAAGACCGTCAATAACCTGAGACCATTCTCTGTGGCTTGACCCTACACTAAGGCTATGAAGAAGCATAAGAGGCTCACCATTACCTGAAGCCTTATAATGTACCTTACCATATTCCCAGTCATAGAAACTGCCCTTTTCATAAGCAGCATCTTTTTTAACTGCATTTTTAAAAACAAAAGTGTTAAATATATTTATAGAAAGCACAACTCCTCCTATAGAAGCTGCTGCAGCACCTATTGCAGAAAGAACTTTTTTCTTTTTCATAAAAACCCTCCTTTTGGCAATACCATCGTAATTATATTATGATACAAAAAAGCAAAAAAGAAAAGTAATAATATTAAATAAAAACCACCAAAAAGCCATATTTTCTGATATACTTTAAATAACAACACCTATTTAAAGGAGGCAGAAATAATGAAAATAACATCATTAACTGAAAATACAAGTTTTTCTCCTGAATTTAAGCATGTTCACGGTCTTTCTTTTTATATAGAAGCAAAAAATCATAAAATACTTTTCGATATGGGTCCAGACAGCACATTTATAGATAATGCAAAAAAACTGGGAATAAAATTAGAAAACGTTGATACAGCAATTATTTCACATGGACATAATGACCATGGCGGTGCATTATCTCTTTTTATGGACATAAATAAAAATGCAAAAATATATGTCAGAGAAGACATATTTGGCACTCACCTTAGAAAAGACACCAATGGTTTTGTTAATATAGGTCTTGATAAAAGCCTTTCTTCTTCTGACAGGTTTGTATTTACTACCGACAAATTAAAAATAGATGATGAGCTTTTTATATTTTCATCAGTAAAGGGAAGAAAGCATTTTTCAAAATCAAACGGCGTGCTTTATGCTGAAAAAAATAACGAAATTCAGTTAGACGATTTCACTCATGAACAGAGCCTTGTTATAACTGAAGGTGATAAAAAAGTTCTTATAGGCGGCTGTGCTCATAATGGCATAGTAAACATAATTGAAAAAGCCCATGAACTGGGAATTAAAAACATACATACTGTTATATCAGGCTTCCATCTTATGATACCTGATGAAAATAAAAGCGAAGACCCTGCCCTTGTAAAGGCTGTGGCAAAAGACCTTATTAAATTTGGCTCACAGTATTATACATGCCACTGCACAGGTATTGAAAGCTACAAAGTTCTTAAAGAAGCAATGGGAAATCAGGTTAAATACATATCATCAGGTATGTCAATAGACATTTAAGCGTATTGATTTTTACCTTATTATATGATAAACTTTGTTGTAAATTTTTGTGTATTTTTTTAAACTGAAAGGGAGATATAAATGGACTTTAAAGCCGAAATAGCAGCTTCCATAGCAGAAGCCGTTTCTTTAGATACAAATGAAATACTTGGGGCAATGGAAATTCCACCAAACCCAGAAATGGGCGATTATGCATACCCTTGTTTTCGTCTTGCAAAAACATTAAGAAAAGCTCCACCTTTAATTGCAACAGAAATTGCAGAAAAAATCAAAGCACCTGCATTTATAAAGGAAGTAAAAGTTATAGGTGCATACCTTAACTTCTTTACAGATAAGAGCTTTTTCGCTAAAGAAATAATTACAAAGGTACTTAGTGAAAAAGAAAACTACGGCAAAAGCAACGAAGGCGACAAAAAAGCAGTTGTTATCGACTACTCTTCTCCTAACATTGCAAAACCTTTTCACGTAGGACATCTTCGTTCAACAGTTATTGGTAATGCCATTTATAAAATTTACGAATTTTTAGGATATAAATGTGTTGGCGTAAACCATCTTGGTGACTGGGGTACTCAGTTTGGTAAACTTATAACAGCATACAAACTTTGGGGTGACCAGAAAAAAGTTGAAGAAGAAGGCATATCAGAGCTTATGCGTCTTTATGTTCAGTTCCATGAAGAAGCTGAAAAAGACGACTCTCTTAACGACACAGCAAGAGCATGGTTTGTAAAAATGCAGGACGGCGATGAAGAAGCCCTTACTCTTTGGAAATGGTTCAAGGATTTAAGCCTTAAAGAATTTGAAAGAGTATATAAAACTCTTGGCGTTACATTTGACTCATACGCTGGCGAAAGCTTCTACAACGATAAAATGGCAGCAGTTGTTGATGAGCTTAAAGAAAAGAACCTTCTTAAAGAAAGCAACGGTGCTATGATTGTAGACCTTGAAGATGCAAAAATGCCACCTTGCCTTATTATAAGAACAGACGGCGGTACACTTTACGCAACAAGAGATATTACAGCAGCTATTTACAGAAAGAAAACATATGACTTTGTTAAAGACATATATGTAACAGCTATCGACCAGAACCTTCACTTTGCACAGTGGTTTAAGGTAATTGAAAAAATGGGTTATGACTGGTCAAAAGACCTCGTTCATGTTCCATTCGGTCTTGTAAGCCTTGAAAGTGGTAAACTTTCTACAAGAAAAGGCAACGTAGTTCTTATGGAAGACCTTCTTAATGAAGCAGTTAAAAAAACAGCAGAAATTATTGAAGAGAAAAACCCTGACCTTCTAAACAAAGAAGAAGTTGCTCGTCAGGTTGGTATAGGTGCAGTTATATTTGATGACCTTTATAACGGCAGAATTAAAGACATAGTATTTAGCTGGCAGAAAATGCTCAGCTTTGAAGGTGAAACTGGCCCATATGTTCAGTACACAAATGCAAGAGCTTGCAGTGTACTTAAAAAAGCTGGCGTAACAGAAGTAAGTGCTGATGTTGACTACTCTCATCTTACAGACGATGCAGCAGTTGAGGTTGTAAAACTTCTTGCTTCATTTAATGATAAAGTTAAAGATGCAGCAGACAAGTATGAACCTTCTATTGTTTCAAGATACCTTGTAGACCTTGCTCAGGCATTTAACAAATTTTATCACGATAACGTAATACTTGCCGATGATGAAAATACAAGAAATGCACGTTTAGCAGTTGTTAAATCAGTAAGCACAGTATTAAAGAGCGGTCTTGCCCTTCTTGGCATTGAAGCACCAGAACAGATGTAAAATTATAGAATGTTTCACGTGAAACTTAAAATCAAAATGTTTCACGTGAAACTTTTTTTATGTTTAATTTATTATAAATGTTTCACGTGAAACAAAACCATTTGTTTAACACACTCTTTTTATTGTTTCACGTGAAACAAATTCAAAAATATTGTTTAATTATTTCAATACGTATTTATTTTTTAATATCAATATGGTAAAATATACATTATTATAAACATTAAAAGGCTTGACGGGAGATGAAATTAAAATTATGGCTAAAGTAAGAATAATAGCGATTGCCAACCAAAAAGGCGGTGTTGGTAAAACAACAACATCAATAAATCTTTCCGCCTGTCTTGCTGAAGCCGGCAAAAATGTGCTTGTTGTGGACGCAGACCCTCAGGGAAATACCACAAGCGGTCTTGGTCTTGACAAAATGAACTCAAGCCCCACTGTTTACGACCTACTTTTAGGAGAGTGTAAAATTAATGACGCTATACACAAAAGCTGCGTGGATAATCTTAAAATTATACCATCAAACATAAACCTTTCAGGTGCAGAAATTGAGCTTATTGGAACAGAAAACCGTGAGTTCATACTGAACCGTGCCCTTAAAAAGGTAAGAAAGGATTATGACTTTATAATTATAGATTGTCCTCCATCATTAAACTTAATTACAATTAATGCCCTTACAGCGGCAGATACTGTTCTTGTGCCTATTCAGTGTGAATACTTTGCCCTTGAAGGTCTTGAACAGCTTCTTCATACAATAAACCTTGTAAAAGAACGTCTTAATGACAGCCTTGAGCTTGAAGGCGTTGTGTTTACAATGTTTGACTCAAGAACAAACCTTTCACTTGAGGTTGTGGAAGAAGTAAAACGCAGCTTGGGACAACATGTGTATAAAAGCGTTATACCGCGAAACGTTCGTCTTGGAGAAGCACCAAGTCATGGACTTCCTATTACAATGTATGACGGAAAATCCAAAGGTGCCGAAAGCTATCGTCTTCTTGCGGAAGAAGTTATTGAAAAGGAGTGGAACTAATTTATGGCAGTTAAAAAAGGCGGTCTTGGTCCAAAGGGCAAAGGTTTGGACGCACTGTTCGACTCTGAAATAAAAGCTTCAAATTCTATCAAATACTCAAAAAATGCAGTTCAAATGATAGACATAAATAAAATTGAACCTAATAAACTTCAGCCACGACGTCATTTTGAAGAATCAGCCCTTGAAGAGCTGGCACAAAGCATAAAAGAATATGGCGTTATTCAGCCTGTAGTTGTTAAGGAAAAAGACGATTATTATGAGCTTATAGCAGGCGAAAGACGATGGAGAGCATCAAAAATAGCTGGTCAAAAGCAAATTCCTGCCATTATAAAGGACTATGATGATGAAAAAATATTTGAAATAGCCCTTATAGAAAACCTTCAAAGGGAAGACCTTAACCCTATGGAAGAAGCAGCAGGATATAAAAGACTTTCTGATACATTTGGTATCAATCAGGATGAAATAGCAAAAAAGGTTGGCAAAAGCAGAAGCACAGTTGCAAATTCAATGCGTCTTTTAAATCTGGACGAAAGAGTTCAAGAGCTTGTTAAGGAAGGAAAAATAACTTCCGGACATGCAAGAGCTCTTCTTGCCAGTGATGACGGTGATTTTCAGCTTAGCCTTGCAGAAAAAATAATTGAAAACGATTTAAGCGTTAGAAATGTTGAGGCAATTGTAAAGGAGCATAACCTTCATGTTGATAATGGAGGCGAAAAGGAAGAAAAGAAATCTAAATTTAAAACAGATGCCTTCCCTACTATTGAAGACAGCCTTAAAAATATACTTGGCACAAAGGTTAAGCTTTCAAATAAGCTTAATAAAGGCAAAATTGAAATAGAGTTTTACTCCGATGAAGACCTGGACAGAATTATAAGTCTTATTAACCGTATAAACTAAATATTTGATAAAAAAAGCAGGTGTTAAAATAATATGTTGGATATCAACAACTTCTTAAGCCAAAATATACTCAGTATAGTTGTTGTATTAATGGTGCTTGTGCTGCTTCTTTTAATTGTAAGCATAATGGCATTTCTTGAAGTAAGAAAACTTAAAAAACGCTATAAAATGTTTACAGGCGGCAATAAGCATGCAGAATATAACCTTGAAACACAGTTTGCACAGTATCATAAAACTGCAAAATCAGTAGAAGAAAAGTATGAAAAACTTGCTTCTGTTGTAAAAGACATGGATAAAAACATGGAAAAATGTATTCAGAAAGTTGGCGTTATACGTTATAACCCATTTGATGAAGTTGGCGGAAAGCTTAGCTATGCTATTGCCATGCTTGACTCAAAAAATAACGGCGTAATACTTAACGGAATACATAGCCGTTCAGGCTCATTTACATATGCAAAACCTGTTGAACTGGGAGTAAGTGAATATGTACTTTCTTATGAAGAAAATCAGGCTCTTGAAGAAGCTCTTACAAGTAGCTATTCAGGTGCAGACAGACAAAGCATATTAAATACTTTAGAAGAAGCATTTTCAGCTATGGCAGCAGAAGAAAAAACACATGAAGAAAATACTTCTCCAGAAGAAACTTTGGAAACAGAAGATGCCCTTCTTTCAGAGAAAACAGCAGAAAATGCTGATTGCGAAGGTATTTCAGAAGAACTTAAATCAATACTTTCTGCTTTAGACAGTAAAGCTGCCGCATCAGCAAAAAATTAAAGTCCGAAAATCGGGGGGAATGATTTTCGGACCCAAACATTTAACAGTGGTCTTTAATCGGTGCACTTTTAAATACCAGAATTAAATGTACAAAAACATTATTAACAATAGAACTATATTTTATTCATGAAAATGAATTTTTCTATAAAATACAGGAAAATATAATATCAAAGCAATAAAACGGAGGCTTAGTTATGTTAGACGTAAAATTATTAAGATCAGATTTTGAAGGAGTTAAGGCTGCTCTTGCTAAAAGACATAAGGACTATAACCTTGATGTATTTGCAGACCTTGACAAAACAAGACGTGAACTTATTCAGCAGGTTGAGGAATTAAAAAGCAAACAAAATGCAGACAGCAAAGAAATTCCAAAGCTTAAAAAAGAAGGCAAGGACACAACAGCTCTTATGGCTGAAATGAAAAAGCTTTCCGATGAAATAAAAGAACTTGATGCAAAGGTATCAGAAGTAGACGATAAACTTAATTCTTTCCTTCTTTCAATACCAAATACACCAAATGAACTTGTTCCAGACGGCGTAGATGATACAGAAAACCTTGAAATGAGAAAATGGGGCGAGCCAAGAAAGTTTGACTTTGAAGCAAAACCACATTGGGATTTAGGTAAAGACCTTGGTATACTTGACCCAGAAACAGCAGGTAAAATCACAGGCTCAAGATTTACAGTTTATAAAGGCCTTGGAGCAAGACTTGAAAGAGCTATTATTAACTTCATGCTTGATACACACGTTGAAAAACATGGCTATACAGAAGTATTCCCTCCTTTCATGGTAAACAGAAAGAGTATGACAGGTACAGGTCAGCTTCCAAAATTTGAAGAAGACGCATTTAAAGTAGCCGGTACAGATTACTTCCTTGTACCAACAGCAGAAGTACCTGTAACAAATATGTATGCAGATATGATACTTGACGGTAAAGACCTTACAATTAAGCACTGTGCATATACAGCATGTTTCCGTGCAGAAGCTGGCTCAGCAGGTCGTGACACAAGAGGTATTATTCGTCAGCACCAGTTTAATAAAGTAGAAATGGTTAAGTTTGCAAAACCTGAAAACTCATATGAAGAGCTTGAAAGCCTTACAAACGATGCAGAAGATATACTTAAACTTCTTGGTCTTCCATATAGAGTAGTTCGTCTTTGTGGTGGTGACCTTGGTTTCAGCTCAGCTATGACATATGACGTAGAAGTTTGGATGCCAAGCTACAATAGATACGTTGAAATCTCAAGCTGCTCTAACTTTGAAAGCTTCCAGGCAAGAAGAGCAAACATTAAGTTTAAAGATAACGTAAAAGATAAAGCTCAGTTTGTTCATACACTTAATGGCAGTGGTCTTGCAGCAGGACGTACAACAGCAGCTATAATGGAAAACTTCCAGCAGGAAGACGGTTCTATTATAATTCCTGAAGTTCTTAGACCATACATGGGCGGAATTGAAAAAATTACAAAATAAAAAATTAGGGTGTCGAAAAAATCCGACACCCTTTCGTCAAAATCAGGATTTTGACGAGTTAAATAATAGAGGAATAAACAGACAGGTTCCATCGGCATAAATGCCTTGAAACCCTTGGTCGGCATTTTTCTTCGAAAAACGGCTTTGCCGCCCTATCTCGTCGGGTGCTTAGGTTTTCATCGACGGAAATTGATGACCTCTGCGGATTCCATTTGGAAAACTTAGTACCGCCAAGAATGGCGGACAGCCACTTATGGCTGGAGTTTGCTTTAGCAAACTTACTGACTAATTGTTTTCCAAACCTTTCAGCAATATATAAAAGTTAAAAAATAGATTTATCTATAGACTAAAGCCTGTCTAAAAAGACGGGCTTTTTCAAAAGAGGTTTTTAATGAAAAAAGGCGATATTATACTAATTGTTGTTGTGCTTGCAGCAGCTGCCCTTCTTTATTTTTCAGGTATATTAAGCCCTGGAGGTAAAGGTGCAGAAGCTCAAGTTTATGTAGATGGTCAGTTAAAAGAAACAATAGACCTTTCAAAAGACGGCGAATATACATTTGAAACAGAAAATGGCGTTAATACATTAAAAATAGAAAATGGCGAAGCTAAAATGATTTCTGCCGACTGCCCAGACCAGATTTGTGTAAACCACAGTGCAGTTTCAAAAGAAAACGAAAGCATAACCTGCCTGCCTCATAAACTTATAGTTGAAATACATGGCGGTGAAAAATCCCATGTTGATGTAGTGGCACAGTAAATATGGAGTTGATTATTTAAAATGAGTAAAAGAGTAGCCTATTACGGCATATTTGCTTCTCTTGCCATATTAATGGGCTATGTTGAGGCAATGATACCCCTTCCCTTACCTCCTGGAATAAAGCTTGGACTTTCAAACGTAGTTGTTGTACTTTGTATGTATATTATGGATTTGAAATCAGCTTTTTTCATATCAATAATACGAATATTTATATCGGCACTGCTTTTTAAAGGCTTTGTAAGTATGTGGTACAGCCTTGCCGGTGCTGTGTTAAGCTTTATTGTAATGGCTGTGCTTTTTAAAAGCAAAGGCGTAAGCATAATAGGCGTAAGTGCATTAGGCGGTGTATTCCATAATATAGGTCAGGTAATAGTTGCTGCAATACTTCTTGGCAGAAACATAGTTATATATCTGCTGCCAGTGCTTATGATAAGCGGTGTAGTTACAGGCGTACTTATAGGTATTGTAAGCAGATATACTGTATCATACCTTCAAAACAGAAACCTGTAGTGTGGATAGAAAATATATAATGTGTATAAAAAAACTTTAAAAATAAAAAAAAGTTAATATAAACTATATCTAAGGATAAAAAAAGCTGGTTTTAATAATATAAAACCAGCTTTTTTGCACATTAATTTAAATTTAACTATATTTTATCCACAATTATAAAGGCTTCTTTGATGCTGTGCCTGCCTTACGTGGATAAGCCTTAGGCGTTGAAGCAACTTTTTTAATTATAACAAGCTTGTGGTCAAGGTCACTAAATGGTATTTTAACATCTATAATATCCTCTACCTTGCCACCAAGTTTTTTAATTGCGTTTTCTCCGTCTTTTACTTCGTTTTCAGCATCAGGTCCTTTTAATGATATAAATGTACCACCTACTTTAACAAAAGGCAGACAATACTCACATAAAACAGAAATTCTTGCCACAGCACGAGATACACAGTAATCAAAGCTTTCTCTTAAATCAGGGTTTTGACCGCCGTCCTCTGCTCTTGAGTGTATGCATATTACATTTTCCAAAGAAAGTTCTTTTACAATTTCTTCCAGAAATGTAATTCTTTTATTTAAACTATCAAGGAGCGTCATTTTAACATCATCAAATACTATCTTAACAGGCACACCAGGAAACCCAGCTCCTGTGCCTACGTCAATTATTGAAGCACCCTTTTCAAATTTAAACTTGCTGCCTATTGATATGCAGTCAGCAAAATGCTTTATAACTATCTCCTTCTCCTCTGTAATGGCAGTAAGGTTTATTTTCTCGTTCCATTCCAAAAGAAGGTCTTTATAACGCATAAATTTATCAGCCTTTTCATCTGAAAGGTCTATATTCATATCTAAACAACATTTTTTTAAAAGCTCTTTATTTTCCATATATATCACCTTTCAGACTTTTTTTATCGCCCTTTTCAATTATGTCATTTTTTTCAAGTCTGCCTGTAACCTTTTTAATCTTGAAATCAGACACAACAAAATATGGCGTTTTGGCACTAATGTCTATTTTTTTAATAGCAAATAAGCCCCTTGTTTTTTTAACAGGTTTAAGCTTAATTTTTCTAATACCATTTTTATTTTTAAGTTTAATAAAAACAAATGATTTTTTCATCTATAAGTATTATCCTTTCATCTGTTCAAGATATATAAGCAGAACAGAAATATCAGCAGGTGAAACACCGGCTATTCTTGAAGCGTGACCTATGGAGTTAGGTCTTATGTCGCCCAGCTTTTGAGCTGCTTCAAGACGAAGACCTTTTATTTCACTATAATCTATATTATCAGGCAATAACCTTTTTTCAAGCTTTTTAAACTGATTTACCTGATTCATCTGCTGCTTAATATAGCCCTCGTACTTAATCTGAATAGCTGCCTGCTCCCATATTTCACTGTCAAGAACAGGTCTATCAGTGTCTATCTCACCAATAAGCTCGTAATTAAGCTCTGGACGTTTTAAAAGGTCTGCTAATTTTACACCGCTTTTAAGAGGTGTTGAGTTATTTCTTTCAAGGAAAGACTGCACTTCTTCCTTAGGTGTAACAACTGTATTATATATTCTTTCTTTTTCAGCTTCAACAGCCTTTTCTTTTTCAAGGAACTTATTATATCTTTCGTCGCTTATAAGACCAACTTCGTGACCAATAGGTGTAAGTCTTTCATCGGCATTATCCTGTCTTAAAAGAAGACGGTATTCTGCACGGCTTGTCATCATTCTGTATGGTTCTTTGCTGCCCTTTGTAACAATATCGTCTATAAGAACGCCTATATAAGCATCGCTTCTGTGAAGTATAACAGGTTCTTTGCCCTGAAGAAGTCTTGCAGCATTAATACCTGCAATAAGACCCTGAGCCGCTGCCTCTTCATAGCCGCTTGTACCGTTAAACTGACCAGCACCAAAAAGACCCTTTATGTTCTTAAATTCAAGGCTTAATTTAAGCTGTGTGGCGTCTATGCAGTCATACTCTATGGCATATGCTGTACGCATAAACTCGCAGTTTTCAAGACCAGGAACTGTTCTGTAGAGAGCTATCTGCACATCTTCAGGAAGTGATGAACTCATACCCTGAACATAAAGCTCGTTTGTGTTTTCGCCTTCAGGCTCTATAAATATCTGGTGTTTTTCTTTATCAGCAAAACGAACTACCTTATCCTCAATAGACGGACAGTATCTTGGGCCTGTACCCTCTATAACACCTGAGTATAAAGGTGAACGATGGAGGTTATCCATTATGATTTTATGAGTCTCTTTGTTTGTATATGTGAGGTAGCAAGGCACCTGCTCTCTTGCTATGTCATCTGGCTTATTTTCAAATGAGAAAGGGACTATTTTCTCATCGCCATACTGAGGTGCCATTTTTGAAAAATCAACTGTTTTGGCATCTATTCTGGCAGGTGTACCTGTCTTAAATCTGTAAAGCTTAATACCAAGGTCAATAAGGCACTGACTAAGTTCATTTGCCGCCATAAGACCATTAGGGCCGCTGTGTATTATAGTTTCACCATAAAGGCATCTTGCCTTAAGGTATGTGCCGGCAGCTATTATAACGGCTTTACACTTAAATAAAGCACCACTGGAAGTAATAACACCTGTTACCTGCCCGTTTTCAACACATATCTTTGTAACCTCTGCCTGCTTAATTTTAAGGTTTGGAGTTTCCTCCAAAGTCTTTTTCATTTCTTCTTTGTATCTGTTTTTGTCTGCCTGAGCACGAAGTGAATATACGGCAGGACCTTTGCCTGTGTTAAGCATTTTAGTCTGGATATATGTTTTATCTATGTTCTTGCCCATTTCACCGCCAAGGGCGTCAATTTCCCTTACAAGGTGACCTTTGCTGCTGCCGCCTATACTTGGGTTACATGGCATCATAGCTATGCTGTCAAGGTTAACAGCAAACACAACTGTTTTAAATCCCAATCTTGCAGGAGCAAGAGCCGCTTCACAGCCTGCATGACCTGCACCTATTACAACTACGTCTGCCTCATCGGCAAAATATATATTTTTTTCATCTGTCATAATTTCAAATTTCTCCTTTTACTTACCAAGACAGAACTCAGAGAATATCTTGTCCAGCAAATCTTCCTCTATGCTGTCCCCTGTAATCTCTCCAAAATGGTCGTATGCCTCTTTTAAATCCATTGATATAAAATCTACCGGTATCTTCATTTCTATGGCATTAAGGGCATTTAAAAGGTTATCCTTAGCCATATAAAGTGAGTTTTTATGTCTTACGTTGCTTATTACAACGGAGTTATCAATTTCTATCTGCCCACCAAGGAACATATCCTTTAAACGCTTTGTAAGTTCTTCAATGCCCTCACCTGTTTTGGCAGAAATGCTTATTACGTTTTCTTTGCCTACAGCGTCATATATTTCGTTGCAGTCAAGAACAGGTGTGAGGTCTGTTTTATTAAGTATAACTATTGCCTTTTTGTCCTTTACAAATGAAAGTATTTCCCTGTCTTCTTCCTCAAAAGGACGGCTTAAATCTGCAAGCATAAGTATAAGATCAGCTTCTTCTGCTGATTTACGGCTTTTTTCAACGCCTATTTTTTCAACAACATCATCTGTTTCTCTTATACCAGCAGTATCTATAATTTTAACAGGCACACCGCCTATATTTACAAACTCCTCAACAGTATCCCTTGTAGTTCCTGGAATATCTGTTACAATGGCTCTTTCTTCTTTCAAAAGTGTATTAAGAAGTGAGCTTTTGCCTACGTTTGGCTTACCTAATATAACAGTGCTTATGCCCTCTCTTATTATTTTGCCTTTGTCGGCAGAGTCAATAAGCTTATCTGTTTCTTCAATAACGTATGTTGTTTTATCAAAAAGTGATTTATAAGTTTCTTCTTCTATGTCATGCTCTGGATAGTCTATAGCTGCCTCAATAGTAGCTATGGCAGTCAAAAGCACATCACGCATATGAGACATTTTTATTTTAAGGCTGCCCTCCAGCTGTTTAACGGCACTTTTACGGCTTAAATCTGTTTTGGCATTTATAATATCAGTTACGGCTTCTGCCTGACTTAAGTCTATTCTGCCGTTAAGAAACGCCCTTTTTGTAAACTCACCAGGCTCTGCATGACGAGCGCCATTTCTAACGCAAAGCTCCAAAACCTTATTAACTGCCATCATACCGCCATGACAGTTTATTTCAACTACGTTTTCTTTTGTATATGAATTAGGCGCTTTCATTATGCTTACAAGAACTTCGTCAACTGTTTCGCCATTTTCGTCTATTATTGTGCCAAATGTAATAGTATGGCTTTTTTTATCTTTAAGGCTTTTACATTTTGCACCTTTAAATATTTTATCAGCAACATTAATACTTTCTTCACCGCTTAAACGAATTATGCCAATACCGCCAAAGCCAGAAGGCGTAGAAATGGCAGCTATAACATCATCAAGGCTTGTTCCTTTCATATTTACAGCGCTCCTTTCTTATTTAATAAAATAATCTTTTTTACGAAAAGTACCTTGAAGGCAAATTGCCCCCAAGGTACACTTTTGTTTCTTACTTTAATGCTATTACAACATTTCTTGTAGGTTCTTCACCTTCTGAATATGTAGTAACATACTTGTTATTTTGAAGGCTTGAATGAATAATTCTTCTTTCATAAGGATTCATAGGCTCAAGCACAACTTTTTTGCCTGTCTGTCTAACCTTTTTAGCAAGGTTATAAGCAAGGGCTTCAAGAGTTTCTTTTCTTCTTTGACGATAGTTTTCTGTATCAATAGTAATGCTGATGTAAGGTGCATTACCCTTATTTACAACAAGATTTACAAGGTACTGAATAGAGTCAAGAGTCTGACCTCTCTTACCAATAAGTATACCCATATCGTCGCCTGTAAGGTTAATATAAAGGTGTTTATCCTTTATTTCTGTTTCTATATTTACAATAATACCCATAGCTATGAACATTTCTCTAAGGAAATCCTTAGCTATTTTTTCTGGGTTATGTTTTACTTTAACTATAACTACAGCGTCTTTACTGCCAAAGCCGAGGAAGCCTTTTGAACCCTGTTCAACTACTTCTATTTCAACATCTTCTTTAGAAACTTTAAGCTCAGCTAAAGCTTCTTCTACAGCTTTATCAACAGTCTTAGCTGTTTTTTTGATTTCCTGCACTTAAACTTCCTCCTTAAATTACGCTGCTGCCTGTTTATGATGCTCTTTTGCAGCAAAAAACTTATTAATAACTATTGTCTGACCTGCCTGGAAAAGGTTGCTTACTGTCCAGTAGAGACCAAGACCAGCTGGAAGAGTAACTGTCATAACACCCATCATAATAGGCATCATGTAGTTCATCATCTTCATGCTCTGCATAGCAGGGTTATTATCGTCCATCATAGCTGATGATGAAGACTTACTCATCATTACCTTAGATGAAAGATATGTTGTTCCTGCTGAAAGAAGAGGAATAATAATTTCAGGGAAACCTAAACCTGGATTATCAACAATGCTTATGCCAAGGAAGTATTCAATACCCATTTTCTGTGTAAGAAGAGGTGTAAGCTCATCAGCATAGCTACCAGCTGAGGCAAGTATTGTCTGCCATTCAGACTGTGTAATCTGACCAACAAGTGTCTTAACATCTGCCATAACTGCAAGATCAAGAGTTGACTTACCTGCATGAACAGCAGCTATTTCGCCAAATACATCCATTCTTAAATCAACAGGCATGCTTAAAATTACATTTGAAATAGCGTCATAGTTCTGACCTACAACATCTACATACATGTACGCCTGCTGGAATATATAAAAAAGTGCATACAAAATTGGAAGCTGAATAAGAAGAGGAAGACAGCCGCCAAACATACTTACGTTGTTATCCTTCTGAAGCTTCTGCATTTCAAGAGCCATTTTCTGCTGGCTTTCTGCATCTTTTTTGTTTTCGTATTTCTTTTTAATCTTGTTCATCTCAGGCTGAAGCTTTTGCATTTCAAAAGTAGCCTTCTGCTGCTTAACAATAAGAGGAGTAAGAACAAGTTTTACAACAAGTGTGAAAGCTATAATAGCAAGACCGAGAGCGTTAGCCTGTGTTAAACCGTATATAATATTAAATATCCAGTTATACACTTCCCCAAGCACCCTAGCTATAGGGCCAACTATAACGCCGGGAGTTCTTACTTCAAGTAAACATAAGTTTAATAACATTTTTGCCTCCTGGTATAATTTATAGTTTATTTTTTAATTTTCAAATCTGGCACAGGGTCATAGCCACCTTCATGAAAAGGATGACATTTCAAAATACGTCTTATGCTCAGATAACCACCTCTAAAAATGCCGTACCTTTCAACAGCCTCAAGGGCATAAGCCGAACAAGTAGGTATAAAACGACAGCACGGCCTTTTATAAGGTGATATACAATTACGATAGAATTTTATAAGTAAAATAACAACTTTTTTAACCATAGGAACCAAAACCTTATATCATTCTTTTTCTTTTAGTGCCATTAGCTAAGCAAATAAAAATCAATTATCGTTCTTTTTTTCTTTTTCAATCAATAAACCGTGTTTTTTAATTAAATTTAAAAGGGCTCTGTCTATTTCGTGGTATGTAGCATCGCTTGAGCTTACCCTGGCTATTACAACAATGTCATAGCCTCTTAAAATGTTTTCTTCCGAAAGACGGTAGCTTTCCCTAATAAGCCTGGTTACTCGGCTTCTAACAACGCTTTTACCAACCTTTTTGCTTACAGATATTCCTAATCTGTTTGTGTCAGTATATCTTTTATTTTTAATTACATACATAACAAGGTATTTGTTGGCAAGTGACTTGCCTTTGTTATATACAAATCTAAACTGAAAGTTCTTTTTAAGCGACTGAGTAAAAATCACAGACAAACCCTCTTTCAACAATAGGAAAATTAAGTAAAAATTAAAAACAAAAGGCCACATTTAAGCGGCCTTAAAATTTTAAAAGTATTTTCTAATTAAGCACTTAATACTTTTCTACCTTTTCTTCTTCTTGCTGCTAATACTTTTCTACCGTTAGCTGTAGCCATTCTTTTTCTGAAGCCGTGAACTTTGCTTCTCTGTCTTTTCTTAGGCTGGAATGTCATCTTCATATTACAAGCACCTCCTTAAAGTACGTATATTTGCTATTCTTGCATAAAAGCACTGCTACCATTATATTAAAAAAAAAGTTTTACGTCAAGGCAAAAAACTCAATTTTTTCAAGGATTTTGTGCAATATCAATATCTTTATTTTAAAAAGTTTATATATAATTCTGTAATTAGTATATTTAGTTTTAAAAATTTAAAAAAACACATCATATTGTTATTAAAAAAATTAAACCAATTTATATAATGTGCAAAAGAGAAATAAATTTTCAAACTAAAAACAAATATCCATCACAAAAACACAAAAATGTACTTAAAATCACCATAAAATATCTAAATTCACTCTTATTGATTAGAAAATTTATTTTTGATATATTATAGTGGATAAATTATATATTTTTTGTCCACTAAGAACATTTTAAAGTTGTGGATTTTTGTTTAATATAAATGTTGAAATTGTGGATAACTTTAATGTACAATATATATTAATTGTAAATTCAGTGTATTTTTAAATGTAAAAAGGCAAATTTAGTACACAAAACCAAAAAAGTTATCAACATGTTGTTCACAACTATGTTGATAACATTTGTTTTTCACAATTATTAACACAGGAGGAAAAAATGGAACAGTCTGAAAAAATTTGGTCTGACGCTCTGGAGCTTATAAGAAACAGTAACCAGATAGACACACTGTCTTTTGAAACATGGATAGCCACAGCATCCATATACAAAATAGAAGGCAGCGACATAATTTTAAAAGTAGAAAATGACTTTTTTAAAGAAACACTTGAAACAAAATACCTCCTTCTTGTTAAAAACGCCATAAAGTTTGTAACACAGAAGGACTACAACATAATGGTTATAAGCCAGGATAACATAGTTAAAGAAGAAGCTGTATCAACAGTATTTGAAACACCTAAAAAAGTTTCACCAGATATAGCGGCAAACTTAAATCCAAAGTATGTTTTTGAATCATTCGTAGTTGGAAACTCCAACAGAATGGCACATGCAGCCAGCCTTGCAGTTGCGGAAGCACCAGCAGGAGCGTATAACCCATTATTCATATATGGAAACTCAGGTTTAGGTAAAACCCATCTTATGCATTCCATAGCTCATTACATACTTAATAAAAAACCTGATACAAGGGTACTTTATGTAACAAGTGAAACATTTACAAATGAGCTTATTAATTCCATTTCAAATAATAAAAACGAAGAATTCAGAAATAAATACAGAAATATAGACGTTCTTCTTATTGACGATATTCAGTTTATAGCTCAAAAAGAAAGAACACAGGAAGAGTTTTTCCATACATTTAATGCTCTTCATGGCTCAAACAAACAGATTATACTTTCTTCCGACCGTCCTCCAAAGGAAATCAAAACACTTGAAGAAAGACTTAAAACACGTTTCGAGTCAGGTCTTATTGCTGATATTCAGCCACCAGACTATGAAACAAGAATTGCAATTCTCCGCAAAAAAGCAATCCATGACGGTCTTAATGTGCCAGACAGTGTTATGAACCACATTGCTAAATATATAACAACCAATATCAGAGAACTTGAAGGTGCACTTACACGAATAGTGGCATTAGCTAAAATCACAAACCAGAGCATTACCGTTGAACTGGCAGAAGATGCCCTTAAGGATATATTCGAAAGAAAAACAGAAAACAAAATGACAACTCAGTTCATTATGGAAATGGTAGCTGACTTTTACAAAATAACAGTAGACGATATAAAAAGCAGCAAAAAACCTAAAACAATAGCATATCCAAGACAAATTGGTATGTATCTTTCAAGAAAACTTCTTGATATATCACTTTCAAAAATAGGCGAAGACTATGGCGGAAGAGACCATACAACAGTACTTCATGCCTGCAACAAAATAGAAAAAGATATTGAAAAAGATAAAAATCTTGAAAAAGACGTAATAGAGCTTGAAAAGAGAATAAAAGGAATTTAATAGCTGAAAGGTTTGGAAAACAATTAGTCAGTAAGTTTGCTAAAGCAAACTCCAGCCACTTGTGGCTGTCCGCTCTTCTTGGCGGTACTAAGTTTTCCAAATTTAATCCGCAGTAAAGAACCCGACGAACAAGGGCAGTGTAGCTGTTTTGCACAAGCAAAATTCCGACGGAATTCACTTCCGACGAGGAAAACAGCAAGTTTCGAAACATTCATGTTGATGGAACTTGTCTGTTTATACCTTAAGTAAGCTCGACAAAATATTATTTTGTCGAAAGTGTTGATATTATTAACATGGTTTTTCATGAAAAACTTCCTTATTAATGTAATTTAAATACTTATTAACAAAATAATGTTGATAAGGCAAAATTTTGTGTTTATATTTTGTTGATAAAATTACACCAAATTTTAAGCTGTTTATAATGTGTATAACTTTTACAAATTCATAAAACTTATGTACACAGTTATCAAGATCAAAATTTTAACTGTTTTTAAGGTTTTCAAAACTTATCCACATTTTCACAGCCTCTATTACTACTGTTACTAAAAAAAACTAAAAACTATATACATAAGTCAACAGAAAGGAGTTATTAACAAAATGTTTTTAACATGCAGCAGAGAATCTCTTTTAAATGCTATCAACATAGTATCAAAAGCAGTTTCAAACAGGACAACTCTCCCAATACTTGAATGTATACTACTTAAATGTGAATCTGACACATTTAATCTTACAGCCAATGACCTTGAACTTGGTATAGAAACAGCACCTATTGAATGTGATATAACAGAAGAAGGCTCTATTGCCATAGAAGCAAAGCTTTTTTCAGAAATTATAAGAAGAGTAAACGGTGATACTGTAAAAATATCAACAACTGATAATAAAGAAGCTAAAATTTCATGCGGTAACTCAGAATTTACAATAGCTGTAAGTGATGCAGATGAATTCCCGGCTATACCTGTAGTTTCAAAAGAAAATTCATATAAAATTAAGCAAAAAGAAATTCGTGATATGATAAACGGCACAATATTTTCAATAGCTGCTGATGAATCAAAACCTGTACTTACAGGTGAGCTTATGGAAATAAAAGGCGGAGTTATAAATGTAGTTGGTGTAGATGGCTATAGAATTTCTTTTAGAAAATCAGAAATTACTGGCGCAAATGATGCAAAGGTTGTAGTTCCTGGAAAGACATTAAGAGAAATAACAAAAATACTTTCTTCCGAAGAAGATGACGAAGCAGTTATATATATCACAGATAAGCACATTCTTTTTGACTTAAACGGAAATATAATTGTAAGCCGTCTTATTGAAGGGGAATATATAAAATATGAGCAGACATTTACTGATGATTATAAAACAAGAATAATAGTAAACTGCCATGATATGATTTCTTCACTTGAAAGAGCATCTCTTATTTCAAGGGACTCAAGAAAAATACCTGTAAAGCTTGAAATACTTAAAAGTAAGGTTGTAATTACAAGCCGTACAGATATAGGTAATGTGTACGAAGAAGTATTCTGCGAAACAATAGGCGATGAACTTAAAATTGCATTTAACCCAAGATATTTAATTGATGCATTTAAGGCATGTGATGATGATATGGTAGCTGTGTCATTTAACAGCAGCTTAAGCCCATGTATCATAAAGCCTGAAGAAAATGATAACTATAAATACCTTATACTTCCTTTAAGAATGTGATGGTGAATAAATATGAGAGTAATTGAAATACACACAGAATATATTAAACTTCAGCAGCTTTTAAAACTTGCCGATGTAGTTGGATACGGCTCAGATGCCAAATTTCTTATAAACGAAGGCAAGGTTATAGTAAATGGCGAAATAGCCACAGAACGTGGTAAAAAAATACGAGAAAACGACGTTGTTTCAGTAGAAGGCGAAGAAGAAGACATAACAGTAAAAGTAGTCGGTGATATGTAATGTATGTAAGCACATTAAAAATAGGTGATTTCAGAAACATAACTTCAGCAGATGTGGAGCTAAAAAAAGGCATAAATATACTTTATGGTCAAAATGCTCAGGGAAAGACTAATTTTCTGGAGTCACTGTATATTTGTGCTACAGGCAGAAGCCATAGAACAAAGTTTGATAGCCAGCTTATAAACTTTGATAAAAAAGAAGCCCATATAAGGGCAGTTGTTGAAAAAAATTTCACAATAGATAAAATTGATGTCCATATTAAAAAAGAAGATAAAAAAGGCATTGCCTTAAATGGCGTGCCTTTAAAAAAAGTAGGCGACCTTTTTGGGGTGTTGCATACTGTGATATTTTCGCCAGAGGACTTACAGCTTATAAAAAGCTCACCTGGTGAAAGACGAAAATTTATGGATATTGAGCTTTGCCAGCTTAGTAATGTATATTATTATAATTTGCAGCAGTATTATAAAGTTTTGAAACAGCGAAATAACCTTTTGAAAAACATAAATAAAAACCCAGCTTTAAAAGATACTCTTTTCGTCTGGGATAGTCAGCTTGTGGAATATGGCACTAAAATAATAGAAAAAAGACAGGAATTTATTGAAAAAATAAACATTGCTGCATCTAAAAAACATAGTGAAATTACAAATTTCAAAGAAAATCTTGTAATTGAGTATAAGCCGAATGTCACAACTGATGAATTTATGTCGAAACTTGAAGAAAACCTGCAAAAAGATATAATTTTGGGCAGTACATCAAAAGGACCACATAAAGATGATGTGTCATTCACAATTAATGATAGTGAAGTAAAAATATACGGCTCTCAGGGTCAGCAGAGAACAGCAGCATTAAGTGCTAAACTGGCAGAAATAGAAATAATAAAAGAAGAAAAAGGCGAAACACCTGTGCTTCTTCTTGATGATGTACTTTCAGAGCTGGACGAAAAGCGCCAGTATTATCTTTTGGAGTCTATAAAAGATATACAAACCGTAATTACATGTACCGGTATTGAGGACAGCATAAAAAAATATACTGATAAAAGCTATATATTTAATGTTGAAAACGGAATAATAAAAAAACTCACCTGATATAAGGGTGAGTTTTTTATATATCGTGAAGTTTTATATCTTGTTATTTTCTTTTAAGTAATTTAAAAATCCTTCACAGCCCTTAATTATGTCTTGGGCTGTTCTATCAAAATCCCTTGTATACCACGGATCGGAAATATTGCCACCGCCAGCAAAATCAAGGAGTTTAAATACTTTTTTGTCCTTGTCTTCTCCTGTAATTTTTGTAATGCCATTTATGTTTTTGTCTTCCATGGCAAGTATATAGTCGTAATCATTATAATCACGTTTTGTGATAATTCTTGCAGTTTTGCCCATACAGTTTATGCCCATTTCATTAAGTTTTTCTTTTGCTGCATAGTATACAGGATTGCCTAATTCTTCACGGCTTACGGCACAAGATGCAATTTCTATTTTGTCTGAGATGTTTTCTTTTTTTATCATGTCACGAAAAATGAATTCTGCCATAGGTGAACGGCATATGTTGCCGTGGCAAACAAATAAAACTTTTATCATGTGTTTACTGTCCTTTCTTATGATATATAGATATATAATATAATAATTTTTATAAAGCAACAATTATTTTTTTATTAAATGATTAATTTTTCATTAATTTATATAATAATATGTCTGTATATGTTATAATGTGTATGTAATCATTTTAGGAAAGGATGATAAATTATGGCATATTGTAAAAATTGTGGAGCACAAGTTGATGATAGAACAATAATCTGCCCATTTTGTGGCGCTAATCAAAACACATCTCCTGCTGTTGTAGATAATGGCGGAATAGGCTGGGGTATACTTGGATTTTGTATACCTATTGTTGGTTTAGTTTTATTTTTGGTATGGAAGGACCAGAAACCAAAAACAGCAAAAGCTGCCGGTATTGGTGCTTTAATTGCTGTTATAGTAGGTATTTTGTGGTATGTATTAGCAGCTGTTATAGGTGCAGCGACATATATGATGTATTAATTTATGGTTAAGTGGATGTATAAATGGCTGCCTATAATATTTGGCTGCCACTGCATGGATAGCCGCTCATTCCATATAAAAGGCAATAAATTTCCTGTCTGTGCCAGATGCACAGGGGAGCTTTTTGGAATAATACTTGCCTTTGTGTTATGTATATTTGTAAAGCCTAATTTAATTATGTCTTTTGTTGTGCTTATACCTATGGTTGTAGATGGACTTTTACAGTCACTTACAAAATACGAAAGCAATAACATAAAGCGATTTATTACAGGTATTCTTTTTGGATATGGAATTATAAGTCTTTTTATAATTTCAACAAATGCAGCTTTTCAATATGGAATTGAAATAGGCAGAAGCTTAAAACAAAATTAATGAGTATGTGGCATTATTATTTGCCATATACTCATTTTTTTCATTGGGAAATTATTGTTTAATATGTTGTTGTTTGATAAAATGGTTTGAAAAGGCGGTGATAGTAATGAAAAAAATAAAACTTGTGGCATCAGACTTAGACGGAACACTCCTTACATCTTCAAAGGAGGTAACGGAGCGTCTTTTTTATGCCCTTGAAAAATTAACCCAGAAAGGTATTTATTTTGTGCCTGCCACAGGTAGGGTTTATAATTCACTGCCAAAAAATGTAAAAAATATGCCTTTTTTGAAATATATAATTACAAGTAACGGTGCTGTTATATATGACGCAAAAGAAAAAAAGACAGTAGCAGAAAACTACCTTACAAAAGAAGCTGTTGACAAAACGCTTAATATAGTTAAAGATATAGACTTGATGATTGAAATATTTACAGAAGGAAAAGCCTATACCGATAAAAAGTTTTATTATAACCTTGAAAAATACGGTATAACAGGTCATTCTGCAGAATATGTCATTACAACAAGAACGCCAGTTGATGATATATTCAAAAAAATAGAAGAAAATAATGAAAAACTTGAAAATATAAATCTTATATTTTTTGATAATAACGTGCGTGTTGATGTAATGAACCGCCTTAAAGAAGAAAACTTTGCTTCTGTAACAACATCTTCACATAATAATGTTGAGGTAACAAGTAAAATGGCAACAAAGGCAAATGCCATAAAAGAGCTTTGTGACATTTTAAATATAGATAAAGAAAACGTGGCAGCACTTGGTGACAGCGATAATGACCTTGATATGATTGTCTTTGCAGGCACAGGTATAGCCATGGAAAATGGCGATAACCATATAAAAGAAGCTGCCGATATTATAACTAAAGATTGCGATGAATACGGCGCAGCATTAATAATAGAACAAATAGCAGAAAAAGGAGAAATATAATGAGTATTTTAAATGTAGTAAACTTAAGCCATGGTTTTGGCGACAGAGCCATATTTACAGATGTGTCATTCCGCCTTTTAAAGGGCGAGCATGTTGGCTTTGTTGGAGCAAATGGTGAAGGCAAATCCACATTTATGAATATTATTACAGGCTCTCTTATGCCTGACGAGGGTAAAATCGAATGGTCAAAAAATGTACGTGTAGGCTACCTTGACCAGCATACAGTACTTGATAAGGGTATGACTGTACGAAGCGTACTTCAAAGTGCATTTGAATTTCTTTTTGACCTTGAAGCAAAAATGAATGAATACTATGGTGAAATGGCAGATGCTGATGATGAAAAAATGGCATTTCTTATGGAAGAAACAGGCACAATACAGGAGCTTTTGGACCACCACGATTTTTATTCAATAGATGCTAAGGTTGAAGAAATAGGCAGAGCCTTAGGTCTTGACGAAATAGGCATGGATAAAGACGTAACAGAATTAAGCGGTGGTCAGAGAACAAAGGTACTTATGGGTAAGCTTTTACTTGAAAAGCCTGATATACTTCTCCTTGACGAGCCTACAAACTACCTTGATGAAAAGCATATTGTGTGGCTTAAAAGATACCTTATTGACTACGAAAACGCATTTATACTTATTTCCCATGATATACCATTCCTTAATGATGTAGTAAACCTTATATATCATGTTGAAAATTCACATATAGATAGATATGTAGGTAACTATGAGAAATTCCAGGAAGTATACGCTATGAAAAAAGCTCAGCTTGAAGCTGCATATAGAAAGCAAAAGCAGGAAATTGAAGAGCTTAAGGACTTTGTGGCAAGAAATAAAGCGAGAGTTGCCACAAGAAACATGGCTATGAGCCGCCAGAAAAAGCTTGATAAAATGGAAGTAATAGAGCTTGCAAAGGAGAAGCCAAAGCCAGAGTTTAACTTTAAAGAAGCAAGAGCAGCCGGAAGATATATATTTGAAACAAAAGACCTTGTAATAGGCTATGATAAACCGCTCTCAAGACCTCTTACACTTACTATGGAAAGAGGCCAGAAAATTGCCCTTACAGGTGCTAACGGCATAGGTAAAACTACACTTTTAAAAAGCATACTTGGCTTAATTCCGCCTTTAAGCGGCACAACAGAATTAGGCGATTACCTTCATATAGGCTATTTTGAGCAGGAAAAGAAATATACAGAAAATATAACTTGTATAGACGAAATATGGAAAGAGTTTCCGTCATATACACAGTATGAAGTACGAAGCGCCCTTGCAAAATGCGGCCTTACAACAAAACATATAGAAAGCATGGTTAAGGTTTTAAGCGGTGGCGAGCAGGCAAAGGTACGCCTTTGTAAGCTTATAAACCGTGAAACAAATGTACTTCTTCTTGACGAGCCTACAAACCACCTTGATGTAGATGCAAAAGAAGAACTTAAAAGAGCATTAAAGGCATATAAAGGAAGTATACTACTTATTTGCCATGAAAGAGAATTTTATGAAGATGTGGCAACAGATGTGTGGAACTGTGAAGACTGGACAACTGTTTTGCTGTAATATTTACTAAAATTAAGAATAAATACCTCCCTATATGCGTAATATAATTACATCTACAGGGAGGTGTTTTTTTATGAGGAAAAACAACATTATAAATAAGCGAAATAAAACAATTATAGAAAATATAGACAGAATAAAATGCGAAATGTCAAAAGTTAAAAATGAAATTAATATGACAACAAATGACTTTCTTCTTGATAGCCTTATATACCGCCTTAAATCCCTTGATAAGGAATTTCAGTATTATTTAACTGAAGCAAGAGAGCAGGGCGTTCTTGGCTTTGAAAAAATAAGCTGAAAAATTAATTTTGGGGGGAATTAAAAATAATGAACGGAAGAGAGGTTATATATTTATTTATAGGCTTGCTTTCTTTTTTGCTTGTGGCAGTTTCATTTATAAAGCCTTTAATTAAGTTTGTTTTCAGATGCGCAGTAACGGCATTTGCCATTATTTTTCTAAAAAATATAGGTATGTCCATAGGCTTAAATGCCTTAAATGTGTTTATGGGCGGTTTTTTGGGACTTCCTGGCTTAGGTGTTTCGGCTCTTATATCGTCGTTTTTGTAGAGGTAAATTGACACTTTTTTTTGCCCGTGGTATATTTTAAAAAAAATATGTTACGGAGATTAAAACATGAATTTTAAAGATTATGCGGCAATTTTGTGTCACAACTTAATAGAAAATGGCTTTCAGGTTATTTCTCAAAAAACAGATATAACAGACTATACACCTGTTATAGTTTTGATGAAAAATATAAGCCCTGTGGTATATTTTGTAAATGTTATAAATGCCGACTTTTACCTTGCAGGTAATTTTGAAAGACAAAGTAAGGAAATGTATAAGGACTTGGAAGAAAACATTAAAAAAATGTACTGCTCTTCGGCTGTAAGCTTAAATTTACTTGTAACAGATGTGCTTTGTAGTGAAAATAAGGCATTTTGTGATGAAAAGGAATTAATAACAGGCGAAAAAATAGCTAATGTGTGGTGGACTGCCGATTTAAAAAATAACTTGCTTTATACAGGTAAAAAACAGCCGTCAAAATTAATGGGTATTGAAAAAATAATTGATGATACATTCTTCGGAAAAGAAAATGTTAATACAACTGATATTAATAAAATTTCAAAAGATGCCTATAAAAAAAGTATTCTGCCAGTAAAAAGCAGGGATATGCTTCTTACATATGCCCTTATATTTTTTAATGCATTTATATTTGCATTTACATATTTCAGCGGCAATATAGATAACTTTTTAATGGATTTTTCATGTAATGGTGAAAAAATATGGGCAGAAGGTGAATGGTATCGCCTTATTACGCCAATGTTTTTCCATGTGGACTGGTCACATATTATATTTAATGCCTTTTCAATATATATTTTCGGCAGCAGAATGGAAATGTTTGCAGGTAAATTAAATACAATAGCTGTTTATATTATTTCCGGCATAGGCGGCTGTTTATTAAGCTCTGTTTTTGGCGATGGCTTTGCAGTAGGTGCATCTGGTGCTATTTGTGGTCTTATGGGTGCTGTGCTTATTATAAGTGCTGTTGAAAAGAAAGATGTAGGCGGTTTAAGCTATTTTACAATGGTAATATACAGCATACTTGTTTTGGCAATGGGTCTTTTAGGCTCTGGTGTTGATAACTATGGCCATATAGGCGGTTTTGTAACAGGTGCCGTAATTCAGTATGCAGTATTATTTTTTAATGAACATATTAAAAATAATAATAAATGGGATTAATTAACAACTTTGTTCATATACTTATTAACAGTTATCAACATATTAATTGTGGATAATGTGCATAACTTTAATTTAATAACATTTTTTGTAAACAAAAAAGCCTTGAAACCGTTGATTTTAAGGCTTTTTTCATTTATCCACATTTTGAAATTATATACACATATACTTGTTGGTAAATATGTGAATATATTTATTGTTAATTTTTTAAAAATATGCAATAATTATGTTGATATGTGGAAAAAAATAATGCCATAACAATATTTAGGTATTATTTCATATTTAAAAACAATATTTTGTACTTTTTTGTCTGTGATAATGTGGATAACTTTGTGGAGAAGTTGAAAAGTACATGTTAAAACTGTGGATAATGTGCAAAACTTGTGGATAACTTAAATTTTGGAGGATTTCAATGGAAAATTTGCATAAACTTAAAGAAGAATATAAGAAAAAATACGCTGATAAAAAGCTTGTTTTTGGCGAAGGTGACGAAAATACAACGGTTTTGCTTGTTGGCGAAGCTCCAGGAGGCGAAGAAGAGAAATTGGGAAGGCCTTTTGTGGGTAAGGCAGGCAAAAACCTTGATGAGTTTATAACTCTTGCTGGTCTTGAGCGAAAAGACCTCTATATAACAAATGTTGTTAAGTATAGACCAACAAAGCTTAGCCCAAAAACAGGTAAGCCTGTAAACAGAACACCTGACAGCAAAGAAATAGAAGATTTTAAACCACTTTTGAAAGAAGAAATATCATCTGTTAACCCTAAAGTTGTTGTAACACTTGGTAATGTGCCTTTAAAGGCGGTAACAGATAATAATAAAATAACAATAGGCGACTGCCACGGAAGTGTTTTGGAATGTAACGGTATAAAAATATTCCCACTTTATCACCCTGCATCAATAATTTATAACAGAAGCCTTGCAGATACATATAAAGAAGATGTACTTAAATTAAAAGAATACTTAAATAAATAATAAAACTGCCATTGGTGAAAATTTATGTTTTGTCCAATGGCAGTTTTTATTTAAAAATAATCAAGAAGTTCCAAAGGCTTTGAAATTATTGTTTTTGCTCCTGACTTTAAAAGATATTCTTTGTCCCTAAAGCCCCATGAAACTATTATTGAATTTATGCCGCTTGCCTTTGCTGTTGCTATGTCTACTTCAGAGTCGCCTATGTATACACAGTCATTTTTGTCTGCTTTTAAATCATTTATGGCTTTAAGAACCATGTCAGGATGTGGCTTTCTTTTTATGCCACATTTTTCGTTTTCGCCAATGGCAATATCAATTAAGCCGCTAAAATATTTATCCGCAAGTATTTTTACGGCTTCGTCAAACTTATTTGATACTATTACGGATTTTACGTTTTTTTCTTTGAGGCATTCTAAAACATGCTCTATGCCGTCATATGGCTTTGTGAATATGTCGTTATTTTTGCTGTAATGCTCTTTAAAAAGATTTAAAGCATCATTAAAAAGAGGATTATACTTGCCATTTGGTACAGAGCGTTCAAAAAGACTTACAGCACCGTTACCTAAAAATAAACGTATTTCCTCTGTTGTTTTTTCGGGCATTGAAAAATGCTTAAGACTGTAATTAACTGAGTTTTTTAAGTCCTCAAGGGTGTTAAGAAGTGTACCGTCAAGGTCGAATATTGCGTATTTATATTTTTTATATTTATTCAAAATAAAGACCACCTTTTTTTGTGTAACATAAAAGACCCTTTTAAAGGGTCTTTTAATTATTTCATTTTGCTGAGTATTTCGTCAAGTATAGCGTTTGCTGCTTCTTCCTTTGTCATAAGTTCAAGCTCTTTTGTTTCTTCTCTTGTTATAAGAGTAATTATGTTTGTGTCTGTGCCAAAGCCAGCACCTTCCTGCTTAAGGTTATTGGCAGCAATCATGTCTATTTTCTTTTTGTCCAGCTTAGCACGGCTGTTTTCAATCATGTTTTCTGTTTCCATTGAAAAACCGCATATAAACTGATCTTCACGTCTGTTTTCGCCCATGTACTTAATTATGTCTATGGTTCTGTCTAACTCAATTTTCATGTCGCCGTCTTTTTTCTTAATTTTGTTGTCAGCAACAGTTTTTGGTCTGTAATCGGCAACAGCAGCAGCCTTTATAATAATGTCGTTATCAAGGAAGTTATCCCTAAAGGCTTCAAACATATCCTGAGCGCTTTTTATGTTTATTGTGTTTACAAATAAAGGCGGCGTAAGGTTTGTTTTGCCGCTTACAAGTGTTACATTAGCGCCACGTCTTGAGGCAGCCTTTGCTATTTCATAGCCCATTTTGCCTGTTGAATGGTTAGTGATGTATCTGACCGGGTCAAGGGCTTCCATTGTTGGACCGGCACTTACTATTACGTTTTTGCCTGCCATGTCTTTTGCATATGCTGCATGGTATAAAATATGTTCAATTAAAGTTTCTTCGTCAGGCATTTTGCCGTCTCCTGTGTCACCACATGCAAGGTATCCGCTGTCAGGCTTTATAATTTCGTATCCAAAGCGTTTAAGTTTTTCAATGTTGTCCTGAACAATAGGGTTTTTGTACATGGCTGTGTTCATGGCAGGAGCTATTAAAACTTTGCATCTGCAAGCCATAACAGTTGTTGTAAGCATATCGTCTGCTATGCCGTTTGCAATTTTGCCTATTACGTCTGCTGTGGCAGGTGATACAAGACAAATATCGGCTTTTTTGCCAAGGGACACATGGGCTACATGAAACTGAAAGTTTCTGTCAAATGTGTCTACTATGCATTTGTTGTTTGTAAGTGTTTCAAATGTAATAGGAGTTATGAAATTGCAGGCGTTTTTTGTCATTATAACGTGAACGTCAGCACCAAGCTTTATAAGCTTACTTACGCAGTTAGCCATTTTGTATGCAGCTATGCCGCCTGTAACTCCAACAAGAACTGTTTTTCCTTTAAGAAGCATATTTTATTACCACCTTTATAGATTATCTTTTTTTGTATTTTTAACATCGCTTAATGACCATATAAGTATAGAACCTATAACTACTATTGTGCCTAATACTGCAAACTTTCCAGGTGCTTCACCAAGGAATAAGAAGCATACAATAGGGCTTAATACAGGCTCTATTGAAACAAGTATTCCACATGCAAAAGGGCTTATAATTCTTACAGCCTTTGTATATGTAATAAATGCAAATGACTGCTGTATAAGACCAAGGAAAAGTATTGAGCCTATGGCTACCGGTGTTATTTCAAATGATGAACCGGAGCTCATTATAAACGAAATAATAGCCGCCAATATATTTCCCGAAATTATTGATGTAAGGTTTTCTTCAAATGCTGAAAACTTAGATGACATGAAAAATAAAACGGCAGTGCAAATACCGGCACCTGCTGCCAGTAAGTTACCAATCATGCCTGAAAATGTAAATTTACCAAAAAAGAAAAGCGAAATACCAACCATAGTTGCAATTATAATAAGTATGTCTTTTCCTCTTGGCTTTGTTTTATTCATTATACAGGTAGCTATAAGTATATAAATTATGTTTGTCTGATGCAGTGCTACAACATTTGCGGCAGTTGTAAGCTTGTTTGCGGAAACATAAAATATATATTTAAAGCAAACAAAAAAGCCAACAAAAAGCACTGTTTTATTAAATACAAGCTTCTTTTTTTCAATAAGAAGTATATATAAACTAAGGCATATGGCAGCCATTGAGCTTCTTACAGCCACTATCTGAAAAGAACTCCAAGGCGTAAGCTTTATAAAAAGACTGGCAAAGCCCCAACATATACCAACAATTGCCATAGCCACCATGGCACTTTTTTTGTTAAAATCAAATAAGCTATTCAATTTAACCATCTCCTGTTTTATGATTATATCAGATAGGGTTGCTGTTTTCTATATGAACAAATATTTTTAATATATTAATTTGAAGTCTTTGACTTTTGGACATATTTTTTATAAAATGATACGTATATAGCAGGGGGGAAAAACTATGAACAATAAAGACTATGATTCAATGCAAAGAAACCATATGGACAGGTTTAGTGATGGCCAAAACAAAAACAAGACCCTTGGCAATTTAGCCTCTGTTTTAAACAAAAAAGTAGTAGATAGAGAAAACTTAGCTAAGAAAACAGCAGCTGGACAGACAGAAAAAAAAGAGCCTAAAAGTGCTATATGGTGGATGATTACAATTTTTTGTATAGTATACGGCATCGAAATAGTTTATAACGCACTTATTGCAGGTGGCCCTATTAACTAATACAAAAAAAGAGCAGACAAAAATAAAAGGTATATTGATTATTTTAATCAATATACCTTTTTGCTTTTTTACTGTAAATTAAGCTGGTTTGCTGTGCTTTCTTTCATTCTTTGAGCACGTCTTTGACGGCGTCTTTTGCGTCTTTTTGCCTTTTGTATTTTTCTGTAAATATATAATGCAGATATAAAAATAATAAGTATCAGTATAAGTATAATAACTATTATTTTTATGTTTACAGGAAGTATGTCTGTAAGGTGTGTTTTTTCAGGCATTGTAACTGTTTTGTCTGAAACAATCTCTGCCTGTGCAATTGATGTGCCGTTTATGGAATATTCAGCAGTTCCTAATGAAGCACCCTTTGCAAGGTTCCCAACAAAACTGTCCTTTAAGTTAACACTTGTTTCAATAGGCATAGATGCATATTCAACAGGAATAGTTGCATATACGTTTTCTTTTGTTACGCCATTAACTGTATCAAGAGCTTCTTTGTCATCTTCCTTTTCAAGTACGTTTACAGTGCCTAAAAGTGTGTTTTCTGCTGAAATAAGCTTAGTTTCATAGTTGTTAAAGCCGTAATCAAAAAGAGCTATTGTGTCTGTGTATTCGCCATAGCCTGTTGACTGAAGTACAACAGAAATAAGCTCTGTATCGCCTTTTTTGGCATAAGCCACAAGTGTGTTGCCGGCTTCGTTTGTAAAGCCTGTTTTGCCGCCTTCGCAGTATTCATAATAGAATATGCTGGAGGATTTTAAAAGCTGGTTTTGTCCGTGAAGATAACGTATTTCACTTTGGAGATTAGTAGGCGGTATTTCGTAATATGTTGAAGCCATAATCTCTTTAAAGTATGGATATTTTAAAAGCTCTTTTGCTATAAGAGCCATGTCATAAGCAGATGTGTAATGGTTTTCGTTATGAAGACCGTTGGGATTAACAAAGTTTGTGTTTTGAGCACCTAATTCTTTTGATCTTTGGGTCATATGCTCACAAAATTTTTCTACTGTGCCGTCTACATGCTCAGCTATGGCATTTGAAACCTCGTTTGCTGACTGAAGCATTATACCGTATAAACACTGCTCAACTGTAAGAACTTCGTCAGGCATAATTGCTATGTGGCTGCTGCCTGGCTCTATGGAATAAACAGCGTTGTCTGAGAAAGTAACTATTTCGTCTTTTTCGCAGTTTTCAAGGCATAAAAGAACAGTCATAAGCTTTGTTATGCTGGCTGGGTAGTGTTTGTCATTTATGTTTTTGCTGTATATTATTTCGCCTGTTGTGGCATCCATAAGTATTGCTGCTTGAGCTTCAAGGGTAAGGGCTTGAGCTTCTGATGTGGTTTTATCTGTGCTTAATGCTGCGAAAGAAACTGAGGTGAAATTAAAAATATATATCAAAACAATAAATAAAGAAATTATTTTTTTCATTTGTTGCTCCTTGGTTCCAAAAGTATTATATTTAAGTATAGCAGAAAAAAATAAAGTTAGAAACAGGTAATTTACTATAAAAGGTGAATATTATGAAAAATGAAAGATTTTTATGGGTTTTGGGCACAGTTGTAGTTGTTATTTTATCAATATTATACAGCAATAAGTGTTATAATGGCGAAATCACCTTTGCAAACAATGGTAAAATATATTATGATAATGTAGAGACAGTAGCAAGTTTTGAAAAATTTTTATATGAATCGTCTATTGTAAACATTAATACTGATGGCATTGAAAAGCTTATGACTTTGGAAGGTATAGGTGAAAAAACAGCCATGTCTATTATTTCTTACCGTAATGAAAACGGAAAATTTGAAGTAATAGAAGATATTATGAATGTTAGTGGCATAGGCGAAAAGACATTTGAAAATATTAAAAATTATATAGTTACTGAATAAAAGGAGTGATTATTTATGGCCTATAAAATACTTGTTGTAGATGACGAAAAGCTTATTGTAAAGGGTATAAAATTCAGCCTTGAACAGGACGGTTTTGAAGTAACAGCAGCCTATGACGGTGAAGAGGCTTTAAATTATATAAAAGAAGGTCGTTTTGACCTTGTAGTGCTTGATGTTATGCTGCCAAAAATGGACGGTCTTGAAGTATGCCAGCAGACAAGGGACTTTTCACAGATACCAATTATAATGGTTACTGCTAAAGGCGAAGACATGGATAAAATAATGGGTCTTGAATATGGTGCAGATGACTATATTGTAAAGCCTTTTAATATACTTGAACTTAAAGCAAGAATAAAAGCTATTTTAAGAAGAAGCGTAAGAAAGGTAGAAGTAAAAGAAGTACAGGCTTCAAATACCCTTGAAAGAAAGGGCTTAAAACTTGAGCTTGACAGCCGCAGAGTATTTATAAATGGCAAAGAAACAAACCTTACAGCAAAAGAATATGACCTTCTTGAGCATTTAATGAAAAACGAAGGTAAAGTATATAGCCGTGAAAACCTTCTTGATACTGTTTGGGGCTATGACTACCCAGGAGATGCAAGAACAGTGGATGTGCATATCCGTAGACTTAGGGAAAAAATAGAAGAAAACCCAAGCGAACCAAAATACATTTTCACAAAATGGGGAGTTGGATACTATTTTGGCTAAAAATATAAATAAAAAGAAAAGAAGCTGGAGTATAAAATGGATGCTTTTTGCCACATATATAATTGTTGGCATAGTTCCTGTTTTGTTTTCCAGCACTGTTATATTTAAGGCAACTGAAAATTATTATATAGAAGAGCGAAAAAAAGAGCTTCTTAATCAGGCTAATATACTTTCAGGTCATATTACAATTTCAAACTATCTTTATGACGAAAATAAAAAACTTGAGTTTGACGAAGATATACAAAACACCAGTTCACGAGGCGGCTTTAGAACAATAGTAACAGACGCCATGGGTACTGTTGTAAATGACTCAAACAAAACAGAAATAGGCAAAACATACCTTTTGCCAGAGATAATAGAAGCCCTTGATGAAAAAGACGTTGCAAATGTGCAGGAAAACGGCAGTATATACGCTGTTGCCAGTATTGTAAACGAAGCAGGGGATAAGGTTGGTACTGTGCTTATAGCAGACATGCCAAGCGATATACTGGAAAAGGTTGATAATATAAAGAAAACTGTTTACATACTTATGGTTACAATGACACTTTTCATAGCCATAATTGTGTTTGCATTTGCCCATATGATTGTAGACCCACTTAATAAAATGGTTGCTGTTATACAGAAAATAGCAGATGGTCACTTAGAACAGCGCCTTCCTGTAAATCAGTTTAATTATGAGGAAATGGCAAAGGTTTCAGAGGCAGTAAATGATATGGCACAAAAGCTTGAACAGGTAGAAAGCTCAAGACAGACATTTGTTTCAAATGTAAGCCATGAGCTTAAAACGCCTTTAAGTTCTATAAAGGTATTAAGCGAGTCACTTCTTATGAATGCTGATACTCCAAAGGAAATGTATGAGGAGTTTATGAGGGATATAAACAGCGAAGTAGACAGAATGACAGAAATTATAAATGACCTGCTTACTTTAGTGCGTCTTGACCAGAAAGAGATACCTGTAAACTTTAAAGCAGAAAACCTTAATAAAGTTGTAGGAGATACAGTTAAAAGGCTTCAGCCACTGGCAGATGACAAAAATATAACTCTTATATTTAACCCAATAAAAGAAGTTTCTGCCGATATAGATGCTACTAAGTTTACACTTGCCATATCAAACTTAATTGAAAACGGTATAAAATATACGGACGATGGTGGAGAAGTGAAGGTAAACCTTGACTGTGACCATCAAAATGCATTTATAACTGTAAGCGATACAGGTATAGGTATGGCAGAAAAAGAGCTTACAAAAATATTCCAGAGGTTCTATCGTATAGATAAAACAAGGGACAGACAAACAGGCGGTACAGGTCTTGGTCTTTCAATTACACATTCAACAGTTTTAATGCATGACGGCAGTATAAAGGTTACAAGCAGGGAAAACGAGGGTACAACATTTGTTGTAAGAATACCTCTTATACATAACAGTACAAATAAATAAGAGGTGATAGATATGAAAAAAACTAATTTGCTTTATATAATAATATCGGCAGTTTTGCTTTTTTCAGTGTTTGTATTTACTTCATGCAGTGATGAGGCTCAGGTTTCCAGCAGTTCAAATAATATAAACATGGGTTTAGATGTGTATTATATGGATTTATCAACACAGGAGCTGGTGTCTGAATACTGCGAAATAGACGGAGTAGATGTGTATGATATGGCTGTTTCTGCCCTTAATAAAATGAAAGAAGCTCCAATGGGCGAAAACAGAGTATCTGCAATACCTGAAAATGTTGAAATATTAAGTGTTGCCGTTAATGAAAAACAGGTGACAGTAAACCTTTCAAATGATTATTACACATTAAAAGCAGGAGAGGAAATGTACTGCCGCTCAGCTATTGTGTGGACACTTACAGGACTTTATTTTGTTGATGGAGTAAGTATTTGGATAGACGGTACGCCTCTTAAAAATTCAAGCGGTAACGAAATGGGCGTTATGACAAGGGATAACCTTTTTATAGATGCTCAAATAGACCCAGAGCCAACAAATTCCTCAAGAACAGTAGTATTGTATTTTGCTTCAGAAGATGGTACAGAGCTTGTTAAGGAAGAACGCAGAATTGAGGTTAATACAATAGAGTCCCTTGAAAAATATGTAATGGAAGCCCTTATTGCTGGACCAGAAGAAGAGGGACATATAGCAACAGTTCCATCTGAAACAAAGATACGAAATATAGAAACAGCAGACGGTATATGCTATGTTGATTTAAGTCAGGAATTTGTAACAAAACATTCAGGCGGCACAACAGGTGAGCTTCTTACAATATATTCTATTGTAAACTCACTTACAGAGCTTTCAAATGTTGAAAAAGTACAGTTCCTTATAGAAGGAGAAAAACAGGATGAGTTTAAAGGCCATGTGGAATTTGGAAAACCATTTGAGCCTATGGTAATTGGAGAAGATGAATAATGAAAAGACCATTTTTATGGATTGTGCTTTCATTAATAACATCAGTTTTAATGTGGCAGCATAAGGAAGTTTTTGCCTGTGCTGCCTTTTTGGCGTTTTGTTTTTGTTTTTATAAATATAAAAATACAGGTATAAATGTATTTTTAATATTACCTGTTGTGTTTATTTTTGGCTTTATGTTGCGAAACGCAACAAATTATGATTTGCCTTTTTCAAATACTTTAGATGCTTATATAGAATGCAGGGTAGAAAGTACAGAGTTTACAGATAACAATAAACAGCGCCTTAAAGTTACAGTAAACCATATTAAGTATGAAGATACTGAAAAAAACTGTGACTATAGTGCCTTTTTGTATACTCCAGAAAATACTTATGTTAAAAGCGGAGATATTATATATTCAAAAGGCGTTATATCCTCTTCTGTACCAACTGTAAAGGGTAAGTATAATTTTGAAAACTACCTTAAATGCGAAAACATGGACTTTGTATTTTTTGCAGAAAATATATATCTAAAAAACCATGATAAATTAAAAATTACAGACTATATAGATAGTATAAGAAATAGCCTTGTAAGTAATTTTTATTCCATACTGCCTGAAAAGGAAGCATCTGTAGTTTCAGCAGTTGTAATGGGCTATGACTCACTTTTGACTGATGAAACAAGGGATGTTTATTCAGCAGGCGGTATAGCACATATGCTGGCAGTTTCAGGTCTTCATGTTTCTGTTATGTATGGATTTATAATATATGTTTTAAGCAAAGTATTAAGCACAAAAAGAGCATATATTGTTTCAATTTTCTTTGTGGCATTTTATGCAGTGTTTACAGGCATGTCCAGTTCTGTTGTAAGAGCGTCTATTATGACTGAAATAATGCTTTTGGGTATGGTACTGGAAAAGAGAAGTGACGGACTTAATTCACTTTGTGCTGCTGTTACAATTATGGTTATATTTAATCCATATGTAATTTATAATGTGGGATTTTTAATGAGTGTTATCTCTACATATGCCGTTATGGCAGTAGTTTTTAGTAATGGCGAAAGTATTACTGAAAAAATAGTTTCCATTATAAAAAAGTCTTTTATGGTAACGGCATTTACACTGCCTGTAATTTCATACTTCTTTTATAATGTGTCATTTGCTGGCATATTTGTTAATATAGTTGCTATTCCTCTTATGACGCCTCTTTTGGTGCTGGCTATAATTGGGGGAATAGTTACATTTGTTTCTGCTCCTTTGGGAATATTTGTGTCTGGCGGAATATATGTAATATTAAAATTAATAGATGTTTTGTGTACGTATTTTTCAGGTACATTTTTGGCAAATATAACAACGGGAAATTTAGGTTTGATATTTATATGCCTTTACTATATACTTATAATGCTTTTGGTAAAGGGTAATTTGCATTCACGTAAAGTAATTGTGTCATCTGTGGCAGTTTTTATGTCTATGATGTTTGTGCTTACGTCAAATAGATTTTTGTTTAAAGAAAACTATATAGACTTTATAGATGTAGGTCAGGGTGAGTGTACAATAGTTCGGACATATGACGGTGGAACTTACGTATTTGATACAGGCGGATTTTATACGGAAAAAGAAAATACTGAAAATACAGGTCTTGGAACAATTATTCCATATCTTAATTACTACGGAATAAACAGTATAACGGCTCTTTTTATATCACATCCTGATATGGACCATTCATATGGCGCTTTGGAGCTTATTGAAAATATAGATATCGGTAATATTTTTGTGGCAGATTTCGATTATGGTGATAACGCTATTTATAACGAAATAATTTCATCTGCCCAAAATAAAAATATACCTGTTTCAAAAATAAAAGCAGGTGACAGTGCTTTACTTTCAGGCGGCATAAATATAGACTGTCTTTATCCATTAAAAACACCTGTTTTTGATGAAATTGACACAAATAAAGGCTCACTTGTTTTAAAGCTTACATGCGGCAGTGTATCTGTGCTTTTTACAGGTGATGTGGATATTGATGTTGAAAATTTACTTATGATTGCAAATAGTAATATGTACTGTGATATACTTAAAGTAGCACATCATGGCTCAAAGTATTCCACAAGCGCTGAGTTTGTAAAATATATAGACCCTGAATATGCCGTAATATCCAGCGGCAAAAATAATATTTACGGTCACCCAAGTGATGAAGTAATTGAAAATTTAAGCTTAAATGGTACAAAAATATATAATACTGCCAAAAATGGCACTGTTACTGTAAAAACAGACGGCAGAGATTACGAAATTTATACTGCAATAGAGGAGGAAACATAAATTGGCATCAATAAAAGACCATATAAAACAAAAAAAGTTTGAAAAATGTTACCTCCTTTTTGGAGAAGAAAACTTTTTAATGACTAAAGGCGCAAAAGAACTGGAAAAGGCAGTTTTAGACGGCAGTGACGAAGTAATGAACAAAACCGTTTTTGAAGGCATGGCAGACATAGGCACTATAATAGACTCCTGCGAAACAATGCCATTTTTCAGTGAAAAAAGAGTAGTTGTTGTAAAGGATAGCGGTCTTTTTAAAGAAGGCAGAAAAAACGACAGCGAGAAAATGACAGAGTTTCTTTCAGATATACCAGAAAGCACATGCCTTATATTTGAAGAAAAAAACGTAGACAAAAGAAGCCGTATTTATAAAGCTATACAGAAAATAGGCTTTGTGCAGGAGTATGCAGAGAAAAAAGATATAGAGGCAGCAAAGGATATAGTATCTATATTTAAAAGAGAAAAAATAAGCTGCTCACAGGAAGACGCTCTTTATATAATACACTGCGTAGGAACATCAATGGAAAGCCTTGAAAAAGAGGTTAAAAAATTAATATCTTATATAGGCCAGGAAGGCACCGTAACAAAAGAAATAATTGATTTGATATGTACAAAAACAGTAGAGGCAAAGGTATTTGACCTTGTGACAGCAGTTGGTGAGAGAAATCCATCAAAGGCAGTTGAGATATACAGAAACCTTTTGATGTATAACGAAGCACCTATAAAAATACTGTTTTTAATAGCAAGACAGTTTAGAATAATGTATCAGTGCAACCTCCTTTTAAAGGAAGGCAAAACAATAAATGAAATAATAGATATAACAGGGCAAAAGTATTACAGCGTTAAGGAGTGTTCTGCTCAAAGCCGAAACTTTACGGCAGAAATAATTAAAAAAGCTATTATTGACTGTCTTGAAGCGGACTATAACATAAAAAGCGGGAAAATAGACGATGAAATTGCTGTAGAGATTATAATAGTAAAATACAGCACATAATGAAGGGAGTTTTTATATGCCAAAGGCACTTTCGGAAATGATAAGCGATGATTTGTATGCCATTATAGCGTCAGGCAAAAGGTTTCAGCCTGGCAGTAAGCTTCCAAACGAAATAGATCTTTCAAAGGAGCTTAATGTAAACAGGGCAACACTTAGAATGGCAGTAAGAATACTTGTTACAAGAGGTGTTTTGGAGATACAAAGGGGTAAGGGTACTTTTGTAAGATCTGACTTTGACCCAAACAAAATAGACAGTGATGAAAGTGTACTTTTTGACCCGGAAATAGAATCAAGTGTAAGGGATTTATATGAGCTTAGAATAGCCATAGAGCCAGAGGCGGCTTTTCTTGCCACAAAAAGAGGCACAGAAAAAGAAATAAACTACATACTTGAAATAGGCGAAAGGCTTGAAGAAAAGCTTTATTCCAATGAAGACAGGCAAAATGAAGAAAAGGAATTTCATAAAGCAATAGCAAAAGCTACTCATAATGAATATATAAATAAAATAATGCCAATACTAATAAAGGACATGGATAAGGCAGTAACTGTTACAAGCTCTTTTGAGGAATTACGTACAGAAACTATACGTGACCACCGCCTTATAATGGACTTTATGAAAAGGCGTGATGCAGAAGGAGCAAAGGCAGCTATGCGTCTTCATATGGTACATGCTTTAAGCCTTATGACAGAAAGAGTAGAGAAAAAATGATTGTAAAAAAATACATAATTATTTGTTCATCAACCTATTGACACTGAACAAGTGATATATTATAATCTAGCTCATGGTGCTTGAGAAAGTGTTGGTATTTAAGGTAATGCAAATTAAAGTTTTTCCTTGATTTATATTTTTTTTGCATGTGGCATGTATTAAAAAATAACCACCTTTAGATTACTGCTTTTAAATTTACTCCCCATATAAATAATTTTTAGCAGAGATACAAAAAAGCATGCCTTAAATAAAGTTGTCTTAAGCGAAGGATATAAGGACTTGTTTTCGACCTTGTTGTCGGAGGTGGGTCTTTATTTTTTTGTCTTTAAAATAAACCAAGTGTCATAAATGTCATCAAAAAACCAAATATTGTGAAAACAGAAAATACAGTGCTTAATGCTACATACTGGGCTGTAAGTACATGGTCGCTTTCCATTGTGTAAGCCATGGTATATGCAGAGGCAGCAACAGGTGTTGAAGTTACAATAAGCACAACAAATATCTGCATATCTCTAAAGCCAATTAAATATGCTATTGAAGTTGCAATAACAGGAACTATAATAAGCCTTGCAGCTATGCCGGAAATAATATATTTAAAGTTTGATTTAAGAGATGAAAATTTAAGGGATGCGCCTAATATAATAAGGGCAAAAACAGTTGTGCCAGATGACACGTTTGAAACCATAGTCTGTAAAAATGTAGGTGCAGGAAGTTTAAGTAAGTTATAAATTGCACCTATAACAGCACCATGTATAAGTGGGTTTTTAATTATGTTTTTAAATATAACATTTGGTGATGGCTTTTCGCCTCTAAATGTTTCAAGAACTATAACTGCCAAAACATTATAAAGAGGTACAACAAAAGAACATACAACGCTCATTGCCCCTGTTTTGTCAGCAGAAAATATTGACGCTGTAAGTGGTATGCCAAAAAGTATAAGATTGCTTCTGTAACAGCACTGTATGAAAGAACCACATGTAGTAGGAGTTTTTATTATTTTTGGGACTATTAATGAAAGTATAACAACAAGTGATATTATAAAGGTAAGACAAAATAAAATAAGACCTTTGTCCGCTGACTGTGTAAAGTCAGTTTTATATATGTTTGAAAACATAACAACAGGGAAAAAGACTTTAAAAAGAAGATTATTCATTTTTGAAAGTACTTCTTCTTCTGCTAATTTAAAGTGGCTTATAAGTATTCCTATTATTATGTATCCTGCAAGAGGAGCAACAGCATTGACACAAATTATAAAGTTTTCCAATTTTATTTTTCCTCCAAAAAAGGTATGTATTTTTGACGCTTTATGTAATATTATAATATTAAAAATTAATATACAATAATAAATTAAAAATTTTTTAATTGTATTTACAAAAGCATTTTTTGATATTAAAATAAGTATAATTTTTTGAAAAAGAGGCGTTTTTATGGATACCCGTAACATGGAATATGAAAATAATAGTTCACTTCCTTCAGAAGAAATTCTGGAAGAAAAAGCGTCCAGAAATACTTTTTATGTAAATAAGAAAGGTATTTTAATAGGTGCTTTTGCTGCCGTATTATGTTTTATAATTTCTTATGTACATCTGGAGAAGGAAGCACATATAAGTTTAGCACTTTCTATACTGTTTTTTGTGCCTTGTGCCATAAGGCTTAAGGAAGATAAAAAAATATCTCTTATTATAAGAAGGGTATTTTTTGCCATATCGCCTTTGGTAGGGTTTTATTTTGTTGAAATTTTAAACGGTAACAAAATAGTTGAAGACCTTACATTGGTGCAATTTATACTTAATATGGTGTGGTACAGTATGCTGCTTTTTGTATGCTATGTAATCATAAGAAGAAAAACACCAGCAGCTATGGTTTGTGTGTTTATAAGTGCCCTTATAGGTGCTGCAAACCACTATGTGCTTGTGTTAAGAGGTACTGTACTTTTCCCATGTGACATATTTTCAACAGGCACAGCAGTAAACGTAATAGGTAATGTAAATATGGTGCCTGATGAACAGATACAGTATGTATTTATTCTGGTGCTTCTTGTTTTATTTTACCATGTTTTCTGGTGCAAAGAATTTAAAAAAGACAATATAAATAAAAAAATGGCATTATCAATAGGTGCTTTGTGTGTGTGCTATGTGTTTGTATTTTTCCATACAAATATGCTCAGCACAATTGGTATATATGCTCAGCAGTGGAAAACACAGGCAAACGGCTTTTTGCTTAACTTTACAGCAGCTGCCAAGTATTCAATTGTTAAAGACCCGGAAGGCTATACACTTGAAGAAGTAGACGATATAGCCGAAAATGTTGAGGATAGTGGAACTGCTCCTGTTGCAGCAGCAGCCCAAAGACCTGAAAACGTAATTGTAATTATGAACGAGTCATTTACAGACTTTACTGTATATGACAGCTTTGAAAGCTCTGAAGATCCAACACCTTTTTATCATTCACTTAAGGATAATACAGTAAAGGGTTATACATATGTTTCAATAGCAGGCGGCGGTACTGCAAACTCAGAGTTTGAGTTTTTAACAGGCAATACTCTTACATTCCTGCCTCAAAGCACAGTTGCTTATCAGCTGTATTTTAACGAAAATACACCTTCTGTTGTAGACCAGTTTAATGAACTGGAATATGAAACAGTTGCATTTCATCCATATATAGCTTCTGGCTGGAACAGACCTCTTGTTTATGAATTTATGGGCTTTGACCAGAAAATATTCAGAGACGACATGAGCCAAAGCGAAATATTAAGAACATATATAAGCGACTCCAGCGACTATAAAGAAATTTATAAAGTAACAGAAGAAACTGATGGGCCTCTTTTTATGTTTAATGTAACTATGCAAAATCATGCTGGCTATACAACAGTATGGAATAATATAGAAGACCCTGTTTATGCAGAGGGTAAGTTTGATAACAAGAGTTATACATCACAGGTAAATCAGTATCTTTCTCTTGTAAGAGCCAGTGATAACGCTTTAAGAGAGCTTATAGATTATTATTCAGCCCTTGATGAAAAAACAATGATAGTATTTTTTGGTGACCACCAGCCACCACTTCCAAATGATTTTTATGCAGATCTTTATGGAAAAGAGCTTGACTCAAGAACAGCAGAAGAGGTTATGACACAGTATGAAACACCGTTTTTCATATGGACAAATTATGAAATGCCATCTGAGGAAAATGTTGAAATAAGCCTTAACTATCTTCTTTTAGAGGTTCTTGAAAGAGCAGGTATTCCTTTTACAGAGTATCAGACATTCCTTTATGACTTAAAGGAAGAACTGCCTATTATAAACAGAGTTGGATATAAAACAAAAGAGGGCGAGTATTTCGAGTATGAATATACAGATGACCTTGACCAGAAGTATAAAGACCTTATAGAGGAGTATGAATATCTCCAGTATAATAACCTTTTTGATAACGAAAATATGCCTGAAGACTTTTTTGAGTATTAAAATATATTTACAAAATATCCATTTAATTGTATTATCAACTGTGAGCAATTAAAAAGGAGTGTGAATATAAATGATTAATACAACAAGCGGTATGGGCAGTACAAGAAAAATTGTTGTTACAGCAATGCTTTCTGCTATATCTGCCATACTTATGTTTGTGGATTTCAGCATACCAATTATGCCTGCATTTATAAAGCTTGATGTTTCAGAGCTTCCGGCTCTTGTAGCTTCATTTAGCCTTGGACCTGTTTCTGGCGTAGCTGTGTGCTTAATTAAAAATCTTATAAACCTTTTCAGAACAACAACAGGCGGTGTAGGTGAATTTTCAAACTTTGTTTTGGGTGCATGTTTTGTATTTCCGGCAGGTGTTATTTATAAAAGGCTTAAAACAAGGCAGGGTGCTCTTTTGGGCAGTATATTAGGTGCAGTAATAATGGCTGTTTTAAGCGTGCCTATAAACTATTTTGTTACATATCCTATATATGCAAAAATTATGCCGATAGATGCCATAATAAGCATGTATCAGGCTATAGTGCCTTCTGTAAATGGACTTTTGGAATGTCTTGTGGTGTTTAATATGCCGTTTACATTTTTTAAAGGCATACTTGATGCGGCACTTACATTCCTTATTTACAAAAGAATATCCCACATTATTAAGGGTACACACTAATATAAAAAGCCTTTCGTCAATTAATTTTGGCGAAAGGCTTTTTTTGTTTATGGCTCAAATGAGTCTATTTTTTTCTGTACGTCTTCAAAAAACTTTCCTGTGTGGTATCCGTCACAGGCTGCATGAGAAATGGTGATATTAAAAGGCATTGAAATGCGGTTATTTTCATTTGTATATTTCCCAAATGTTATTATTGGGAAAAGTGACGGAGTTCCTCCTGCTGTGTATGGACAGTAGCCAGTAAATGAAATCCAAGGCACGCATGATATGCAGTAGAAGTTAGGCGGCTGATTATCTTTTATTTTAACGCCTTTTTTGTCACTGTATTTTTTAATGTCTTCTGTCATGTCATTATAAAACTTTTTAAAATCAGGTGAGTAGTCTGTCCACATGTCAGAAAATGTTTTGTCGTCATCATGGAATATGGTGTAGTTTGGTACGACGTAATCCCAGTAACAAAGCTCATTTTCACTGTTTTTAAAAAGTCGCATATAATATGTTTCGTTTATTACGCTGGAAACACAGTATATAAATGCAGGGTAAAATTTAATTTTGTTTTCTTTGCATTTATTGACTATGTTTGTAACGTCTAAACTAACAGTCATGCTGTAGCCTACTTTAAGCTTTTCTGTGTAGTATAAAAAATGGTCTTTTCTTTCCCAGTTTTCAAAATCAATTTTTTTATATGCTGTCATTAATTATTCCCCCTTGTTGTATGGTCTTATGCCCATTGTGTTTGTCATTATGCTGCCTGTTGTAACGGCATCTTTTCCAAACTTAAGGCGTATTTTGTCCAGTGCCTCATCAAGCTTTTCCTGTTTTTCGTATGTCTTTTCTTCGGCAAAAAGTGAAATCTGGTGAGGTGATGTGTCTTCTGATGTAAGAGAAGAAAGCTGTATGCTTAAAAGGCGTATAGGCTTATTTTTTGCCATGTTTTCGCATATAAGCTCAAAGGCGTTATCCTCTATTTCCTTTGATATGTTTGTTGGGTTTATAAGTGTTTTCTGCCTTGATATATATTTAAAGTCGCTGTATTTAATGCCTATTTGTATTGTGCTGCCCTTTACGCCCTCGTGCCTCATTCGCCTTGAAACCATTTGGCTTATGGCAGATACGGCAGTAAGTATGTCTTCTTTTGAAGTTATGTTTCTTGAAAAAGTCATGCTGTTGCCTATGGATTTTGATTCATGCTTTTCGTAAATGCTTTTTACAGGCTCATTATCAAGACCATTGGCGTAAATATAAAGCATAGTGCCTGATTTTCCAAGTTTTTGCTCCAAAACTTCCCTTGGACATGTGGCAATATCGCCTATGGTGTGTATGCCTAATTTTTTAAGTACTTCAAAAGATGCGTGACCTACAAACATAAGATTGTCGGCAGAAAGAGGAAAAAGTATTTCCTTGTAGTTTTCCCTTGTTATAACAGTTGTGGCATCTGGCTTTTTGTAGTCACTGCCCAGCTTTGCAAATACCTTGTTAAAAGACACCCCTACAGATATTGTAATGCCTATTTCGTTTTTTATGCGTTTTCTTAATGTGTCGGCAATTTCCTTGCCTGTGCCAAAAAGCCTTTGGCTGCCTGTAACGTCAAGATAGCTTTCGTCTATGCTGAAAGGCTCCACAAGGTCTGTATAGCTTTCGTATATTTTATTTATTTTTTTTGAAATTTCAGAATATTCTTTAAAGTGCGGCGGCACAACCTTAAGGGATGGGCATTTCTTTTTTGCCTGCCAAATAGTTTCTGCTGTTTTAATGCCGTATTTTTTGGCTTTTTCGTTTTTGGCAAGTATTATGCCTCGCCTGCTTTTTTCATCGCCGCCAACAGCCATGGGAATTTCTTTAAGGCTTGGGTCTAAAAGCTCCTCAACAGAGGCGAAAAAGTTGTTGCAGTCGCAGTGGAGTATTGTTCTTTCCATATATAAAACACCTCCTTAATGTATATTTTAATTGAATATATTGCTAATTTCCATATTTAAAAATAGTCAATGTAAAATAAATGTGACGATTTAATGAAATAAATATATTCATATTGACATTAAATTTTATTGATGATAAAATATGTAGCACGCTACGTATATACTTTTTGGAGGTAAAAATGGATGAAGAAAAATCAGTAGGTTTTTTGTTAAAGCAAATACATAACAACGTATGTAGACTTCTTAACAGCAACCTTAAAAAAGAAGATTTAACAATATCTCAGATGGCTGTACTAAATGAACTTTTTTTAGACGAAAAGTGCAGTTTTAAAAAGTTGGAAAATAAAATGAACATACAAAGGTCAACTCTTATAGGCATACTTCAAAGGCTGGATGCTAAAGGCTTTATAGAGTATCTTCCAGATGAATGTGATAAAAGATGCAGGGTAATTCGCCTTACACAGAAGTCTTATGAGGCTAAAAACATTATGGAAGGTCAAAAAAAGCATATGGATATGCTTATTACAAAAAACATGACTGAAAAAGAACAGGAAACACTTTATGACTTATTAAGTAAAGTAAAAAACAATATATGTATGGAGGTAATGGAAAATGAGTATCAAAAATAAGGACATATTTGAAAATGCTCCTATACCAAAGGCAGTAGCTACATTGGCTTTGCCAACAATGCTTAGTATGCTTGTAACAATATTTTATAACATGGCTGATACATTCTTCGTAGGTCAGACAGGTGACCCAAATCAGGTTGCAGCCGTATCCCTTGCCATGCCAGTATTTATACTTATAATGGCAGTTGGTAATATATTCGGTGTAGGCGGTAGCTCTTACATATCAAGAAGCCTTGGTGAAGGCAAGCTTGAAGAAGTAAAAAAGACATCTGCTTTTTGTTTTTATATAGGCATAGCAGCAGGTCTTGTGGTAATGGTATTTTTCCTTTTGGCAATGAATTTAGTTTTAAAACTTATAGGTGCAGATGCAAATACATTTGATTTTGCAAAGGAATATCTTTTTTATATTGCCCTTGGTTCTGTATTTATAGTTATTTCAACAGCTTTTGGTAATATTGTTCGTGCAGAAGGTGCTGCAAAGGTATCTATGACAGGTATGATGATAGGTACTATTGTAAATATAGTTCTTGACCCAATTATGATACTTTCTCTTAACATGGGTGTTGCAGGTGCTGCCATAGCTACAATAATCGGTAACATCAGCTCAACAGTATTTTATATAATATATATCAAAAAAGGTAACACAATACTTTCAATAAACAGACATCACCTTAAAATTACATCAAGAATTGTAAGAAACGTAGTTTCAATAGGTATACCTGCTTCTCTTAACAGTGTGCTTATGAGCTTTTCAAACATAATACTTAATAACCTTCTTGTAAGCTATGGTAATAACCCTGTTGCTGCTATGGGTGTAGCTATGAAGGCTAACATGCTTGTTGTATTTATACAGATGGGTCTTGGTATGGGTGTTCAGCCTCTTATTGGTTATTGTTACGGCAGTAAAAATATTAAAAGACTTAAAGGCGTTATGAAGTTTTCAATGCTTTGTAACGTAATAATAGGTACTGTTATTACTATTTGCTATTTCTTCAGTGCAGACAGCATTGTAAAAATATTCATTCAGGACCAGCAGGTTGTTGAATATGGTGCTAATATGCTTAAAGTTCTTATGCTTTCAGGTCCTGTTATTGGTATTATGTTCGTATTCTCATTTTCATTCCAGGCAATGGGTAAGGCAATACAGTCACTTATACTTTCAATAAGCCGTCAGGGTTTTGTATTCCTTCCAGTTGTAATTATAGCTAATAAATTATTCGGTCTTGATGGTATAGTATTTGCTCAGCCAGTAGCCGATATTGTGTCTATATTAATAGCTCTTGTAATGTTTATTCAGATTATTTCTGCAGCACATAAAAAATACGGTGACGTAGAATAAAAAAACAAAAACGGATTAAAACATGTTTGTTTTAATCCATTTTTTTGTTTTGTAAATATAGAAATTATTTTTGTTATATATTAAAAAATATACAAAATATGCCCTGCAAAAAAATATTTTACAGGCAAATATTTCGCACGCAAAGTATTTGTTAAAATAATATCAATTAAATGTTCAAATATGCACAAAATAAGGCTTTTGGAGCTTTTTTTCATAAAAAAAATACCGTTGATAAATCCTTTTTTCAGGACTATAATCATATTAAATTAAGGCATGAAAATAATTACAGTCTTTGAAAATATGGACAAACAAAAGTTTTTAAAACCTTTTTAAATTCTGTAATTAAAGTATATAAATTTTATATTTTGTATGTGGCATTTGCCATAATATAAAATATAAGTGTTTTATATTAAAACAAGCCTTAAAAATACAAAAATAAGCAATTTAAATACATAAAAAAGCAATTTTAAAAAAGTAAAAATGCACAAAGTTTTGGTGGATTTTAATACTGGTCAGACCATCATACCGACAAAGGTTTAACAAACTTTGTGTTATTAAAAAAATCAAAATTTAAGCCAATTTTTAATTAATATCAAGGAGGAGATAAAAATGGGCTATAACAAAGTTACACCTGAACTTATTGAAAAGTTCAAGGAAATCGCACCAGGCAGAGTATTTACAGGTGCAGACATTAATGAGGACTATACACATGACGAAATGCCAATTTACGGCAAATATGATCCAGATGTAGTAATAGAAGTAGCTTCAAAAGAAGAAATTTCAGCAGTAATGAAGCTTTGTAATGAAAACCTTATTCCTGTTTCAGCCAGAGGTGCAGGTACAGGTCTTGCAGGCGGATGCCCTCCAGTTGCAGGCGGTGTTACACTTGTAACAACAAGAATGAACAAAATCTTAAGCTATGACCTTGCTAACTTCACAGTAACAGTTCAGCCAGGCGTACTTCTTAATACACTTGCAGAAGACGCAGCAAAACAGGGTCTTCTTTACCCACCAGATCCAGGTGAAAAGTTTGCAACTCTTGGCGGTAACGTATCAACAAATGCCGGCGGTATGAGAGCTGTTAAATATGGCACAACAAGAAGATACGTAAGAAGCATGGAAGTTTGTCTTGCAAACGGTGATATTATCCGTCTTGGTGCAAACGTAGCTAAAACAAGCTCAGGCTACAGCCTTCTTAACCTTGTAATCGGCTCAGAAGGTACACTTGCTATTATTACAGAGCTTACACTTGAACTTATTCCACAGCCAAAAGAAACAGTAAGCCTTATTGTTCCTTTTGAAGACATTGACGCTTGTATCGGTGCTGTTCCAAAAATTTTCATGGCTGGCCTTAAACCACAGGCTCTTGAATTTATGGAAAGCGAAATCGTATACATGGCAGAAAAATATCTTGAAAGAGATGTTTTCCCACATGTTGTTGACGGCGTAGAAGCTAAAGCATACCTTCTTACAACATTTGACGGCGATTCTATGGACGCTCTTGATCCAATTATTGAAAAGGCTTCAGAAGTTGTATTTGAAGAAGGTGCTATTGACGTACTTGTAGCAGATACACCAGACCTTAGAGCAAAGGCTTGGAGTGCAAGAAATGCTTTCTATGAAGCAATCTGTGCAGCTACAACAGAACTTGACGAATGTGACGTTGTAGTTCCTATTGATAAAATTCCAGAACTTCTTAAATACGTAAACAGCCTTGAAGACGAAGTAGGCATCAAGATCAGAAGCTTCGGTCATGCAGGCGACGGTAACGTACATGTTTACGTTCTTAGAGAAGACCTTCCAAGAGAAGAATTCCTTGAAAAGGCAGAAATCGCTCTTGGCAAAATGTATGACAAGGCTAACGAACTTGGCGGTCTTGTTTCAGGTGAACACGGTATCGGTCACAGCAAATTTGACTACCTTAAGAAATCTCTTGGAGAAGACAGCATTGACCTTATGTACGGAATTAAGAAAGTATTTGACCCTAACCTTATACTTAACCCAGGTAAGGTTTGCTACAAATTATAATTATTAATATAAGTACGGACAATAGAGGAGGAATTTTAAAATGGCTTACGCTATTCCAGAAGAAAACTATGACTTACTTGAAACTGTAAGGGAATTTGCTCAGAAAGAAATTAAAGAACAGTGCAAAGAATACGATGTATCAGGAGAATTCCCAAAAGAAATATATGATGCAGCTATTGAAATGGGTCTTCATACACTTGAAATCCCAGAAGAATACGGCGGAATGGGTCTTGATAAAGTAACAGTTGCAGCCCTTATAGAACAGATTGGTATTGCAGATGCTGGCTTTGGTACAACATTTGCAGCTACAGGTCTTGCTTATAAGGCAGTTCTTGCAGCTGGTAACGAAGAACAGAAACAGAGATGTGCAGACATTCTTACAGAAACAGGCTTTGCTGCTTTCTGCCTTACAGAGCCAATGGCTGGTTCAGATGCTGCTAACTCAAAAACAACAGCTGTAAAAGACGGCGACGAATACATACTTAACGGCAGAAAATGCTTCATTACAAACGCTGGCGTTGCAGGCTTCTATGTTGTAACAGCTATGACAGACAAAACAAAAGGCACAAAGGGTATGTCAGCATTTATCGTTGAAGATGGCACACCAGGCTTAAGCGTTGGTAACCACGAAAATAAAATGGGTATCCGCTGCTCAACAACAGCAGACGTAGTATTTGAAGACTGCCGTATACCTGCTTCAAACCTTATTGGTGAAGAAGGTCAGGGCTACAAAATTGCTATGATTACTCTTGATATGGCAAGACCATACATGGGCTGTGTAGCAGTTGGTATTGCTCAGAGAGCTATTGACGAAGCAATTGCTTACATGAAAGAAAGAGTACAGTTTGGCAAACCTATTGCAGCTAATCAGGGTCTTCAGTTTAAGCTTGCAGATATGCAGATTAAATGTGAAACAGCTCGTCAGATGGTTGCTCATGCAGTTAGCCTTCAGGAAACAGACAAGAAGTATTCTATGGAATCTTCAATAGCAAAAGCTTATGCTGGCGATGTTGCTATGGAATGTGCTTCAGAAGCTATTCAGATTTTCGGCGGATATGGTTTCTCAAGAGAATATCCAGTTGAAAAACTTTTAAGAGATGCAAAGATTTTCCAGATTTTCGAAGGTACAAACGAAATCCAGAAAATAGTTATTGCTAATAACCTTCTTAGATAATAGAAAATTAAAATAAAAAAAATGCCAATACTTTGTGCAGTGATATGTTTCACTGCACATTTGGCGTAAATAAAGACAGGAGAGGAATTTAAAAATGGAAATTTTAGTTTGTGTAAAACAGGTTCCAGATGATTCAGTTGAAATTACACTTGATAAATCAACAGGAATGCCTGCCCTTGATAAAGTGGCAGTAATAACAAATGCTTTTGACGGCTATGCCCTTGAAATGGCAACAAGATTTAAAGAAGCTCATGGCGGCAACATCACAGTTGTATCTGTAGGCCCAGAAAAGGCAAGAGATACACTTAGAAACTGCTGCTCAGTTGGTGCAAATGCAGCTTACCTTGTAAATGATGCAGCTTGCGAAAATAGCGACACATATGGCACAGCTTATGCTCTTTCAAAAGCAGTTGCAAAAATCGAAGCAGAAAAAGGCGTAAAATTTGATATTATATTCTGCGGTAAAGAAACAACAGACTATACATCAAGCCAGGTAGGCCCAATGCTTGCAGAAATTATGGACATCCCACAGGTTACAAATATTATCGCTCTTGACCCAGCAGAAGGCGGTCTTAGCGTTAAACAGGAAACAGAAGAAGGCTACAACATGGTTGATGTGGCAACTCCTTGTGTTGTTACAGTTACAAAACCTTCTTACGACCCAAGATACCCAACTATGAAGAGCAAAATGGCAGCAAGAAAGGTTCAGATACCTGATATTACAGCTGCTGATATGGGTGCAGATGCTTCTCTTATGGGCGAAGCAGGCGCAAAATGCAAAGTAGTTAAAGTTTTCGAGCCTGCTAAGAAAGAAGCCGGCGTTAAGATTAAAGAAGAGACAGTTGAGGAAACAGTTGCAAAGGCTGTTGCCATGATGTCAGACGCTAAGGTGTTTTAAGGAGGTAAATTGAAAATGATACTTGTATATATTGAAACAGCTGAAGGCAAGGCAAAAAATGTAGGCCTTGAAATGATAAACGCAGCTAAAGCTCTTACAGATAAGGTTGCAGCTGTAGTTGTTGGTGCAGCTGATGAAGCTGTAAAACAGGCAGCAAGCTATGGTGCAGACGAAGTTATAACTGTTAATTACGAAGGCTATAACACAGACGCTTACTGCTATATATTTAAAGCACTTGTTGAAAAATACAGCCCAGAAGCAGTATTTGTAGGCGGCACACTTGACGGTAAGGACTTTGCTCCACGTCTTGCTGCAAAATTAGGCGCTGGCTGTGTAACAGATGTTGTAGGCACTAAAAAAGAAGATGGTAAAGTAGTTTATACTTGCCCAGTATACGGTGGTACAGTTCTTAACGACATGGTAGTTGAATCACCTGTTGCAGTTGCTATTATCCGTTCAGGCGCTTTCAAGAAAGCTGACCCATTAGATGCAGCAGCTAACGTAGTAGCAGAAGAAATTTCTGTTCCTGCTGAAGAATTAAAAACAAAGATTGCTGAAACAGTAAAAGAAATCAGCGAAACAGTAAACCTTGAAGAAGCAGAAGTAATAGTATCAGGCGGTCGTGGTATGGGTGCTGCTGAAAACTTCGCTCTTTTAAATGAACTTGCTGACCTTTTAGGCGGCGTTGTAGGTGCAACAAGAGCTCCTATTGAATCAGGCTGGATTTCAAGAGCTCATCAGATTGGCCAGTCAGGCAAAATCGTTGCTCCAAAGCTTTATATCGCATGTGGTATTTCAGGTGCAACACAGCACGTTTCAGGTATGATCGGTTCTGACTATATTGTAGCTATCAATAAAGATGAAGATGCTCCAATTTTCGATATTGCTAATGTAGGTATCGTTGGCAACGTACTTGACGTAATTCCTCTTATGATAGAAGAAATTAAAAAAGCAAAAGCATAATTAAGCTGTAAATTAAAAATAAGCTCTGCCAAAATTTTCTGGCAGGGCTGTTTTTTTATGCGAAGAACACAAAATTAAAAATATTTAATTTTTGTAAATTTTGCCTTGTTAATACATAAATAAAGGAGTATAATTTCTTCTTATGATTTATATGTAAAATTTATGAAAAGAGGGTGAGGCTGTGGAAACAGCTAAAAGTAGGGGTTATTTGTTTACTAATAAGCAGCTTTTTAAGCTTATACTGCCTCTTGTAATGGAGCAGATGCTTACGCTCCTTGTAGGTATGGCAGACACAATTATGGTATCTTCTGTTGGTGAGGCAGCAGTATCAGGTGTTTCTCTTGTTGATACTGTAAATATTCTTCTTATAAACGTATTTATTGCTTTGGCAACAGGTGGTGCTGTTGTGGCAGGGCAGTATATAGGCAGCAAAAAGTATGATCAGGCTTGTAAATCAGCAGACCAGCTTTTTGTGTTTATGGGCGTTATTTCTATTGGCGTAATGGTGATAATGTATCTGATACATGGTATAATACTTGATAAGGTATTTGGCTCCATAACGGCAGATGTACGAAGTGCAGCTTTTACATATCTTATGATAGTAACAGCATCGATACCGTTTATAGCTATTTATAACGCAGGTGCAGCGCTTTTTAGAGCCATGGGCAACTCATCTATTTCAATGAAAGTATCAATTGTAATGAACGCCATAAACGTATGCGGTAATGCAATACTTATATATGGTCTTCATAGAGGCGTAGAAGGCGTTGCTATACCAACTGTTGTTTCAAGAATTGCAGCAGCAGTTATAATGACTGTGCTTCTTTTAAACCAGAAATATACTGTGCATTTAACAAGACCTTTTAAATATAAGTTTAACGGTGATATGATTAAAAAAATGCTCTATATAGGCGTGCCAAACAGCCTTGAAAACAGTATGTTCCAGTTAGGTAAAATACTTGTTTTAAGCCTTGTTTCTTCTTTCGGCACAGTTTCAATAGCAGCAAATGCCGTTGGAAATAATATTGCCTCAATAGAGTGTATGCCAGGTCTTGCCATGAGCTATGCTCTTACAGCTGTTGTAAGCCAGTGCGTAGGCGCTAATGACTATGAACAGGTTAAATATTACATAAGAAAACTTATTGTAATTTGTTATGCCCTTATGTTTGTGCTTAATTTAGGCATAATGCCATTTTTAAATGAGATTACAAATATATATTCTCTCTCAAGTGAAACGGCAGAATTAGCAAAACAGATACTTATACTGCACGGTATAAACTGCTGTATTTCATGGTCACTTTCATTTAATATACCAAATGCCCTTCGTGCCTGTGCCGATGTTAAATATACACTTATTGTGTCAGCAGCCAGCATGTGGATAGTAAGAATAGGCGCAAGCTTTGTATTAGGCAAGTTTATGGGTATGGGTCTTTTCGGTGTATGGACGGCAATGATACTTGACTGGTATGTAAGAGCTATATTTTATGTATTCCGTCTTAAAGGCGGTAAATGGCAGAAACAGGCTCTTATTAATTAAATTAAAAAAAGGGGTGTATATATGAAGCATAATAATCAGCTTTTTTTGGAAGGAACAAATGGTAAGGCTGTGCTTTTAATTCACGGCATAACAAGCGGTGCATCACAGATGGTGCCTATGGCACAGTTTTTAAATGATTACGGTTATAGCGTGCATAGTGTAAATCTTGCAGGACATGGCACATATCCTGATGATTTGCTTCATACAGGCTGCAGAGAGTTTATTAAAAAAGCCGAGTATGATTATAGTCAGCTTAAAAAGGAATATGATACGGTATTTGTTGGCGGTCTTTCAACAGGCGGCTGCCTTAGCCTTTACCTTGCGGCAAAGCACCCTGAAATAGCAGGCATAATACCTATTTCTTCACCGCTTTTCCTTGATGAAAACTGTTTTATAGCTCAAAAATACCCTGAGGATATGGTGTACTTCCATAGAAGTATGGAAGGAAAATACGGCATAGCCAAAAAGTATCATGTGCATTATGAAGATATACCTGTTGTAATATTTAAGGCACTTTATGACCTTATGGATATACTTAAAAAAGATGATTTCTTAAAACAGGTAAAATGCCCTGCATTTATAGTTCAGACTAAAGACGATGCTGTAAGCGTGCCAAAAAGCGGTGAGATTATATATGACAGTATTTCTTCTGAAGTAAAAGAGCTTTATATGCCTGAAACAGGTACACATAATGTTGTGCTTACAGACAGAAGACTTGATGTGTTTAGAAAGACTGTTGAGTTTTTGGAAAACATAAAATAAAAAAATGCCTATCGGCATTTCGACAAAATGAAATTTTATCGAGTTTACTGTATGTATAAAAAGAGAGTTCCAAATGCAATAAATTGCTTTGAAACTCTCTTTTTTCCTCGTCGGAAATAAATTCCGTCGGCATTTTGCTCTGTCAGCATTTTGCTTAGGCAAAACCAGCTTCGCTGTCAGCACTTCTTTGCTGTGCTTATGCAAAACAGCTTCGCTGCCATTGTTCGTCGGGTGCTTTCCTGCGGATTCCAGTTGGGAAACTTAGTACCGC
>CALWHO010000013.1 GCA_944380405.1 uncultured Lachnospiraceae bacterium | reverse complement strand
GCCGTTTTCTTTAGGCTCAAACCAGCTGTTTATTTTCTGTTTCTGATGGAAATCTCTAATTCTTTCTGCACTTTTTCTTATAATCTCCAAAAGCTGTGGGCTCACATTTTCATAAGCATAGTCTATTTCTTCCTGACTAACCTTTATAGTGTCTTTTCTAAGACGCTGTTTATCAAACTTTTCTGTATATTCAAAAAGAGCTTCATCGCCTCTATTTTTGATATTAAAAAGTATTTCGTCAACTATCTGTTGAACATTTCCATGTTCAAGCTGAGAACGTGAAAGTATATTATTTACTTTTTCTTTGCCTTCTGGGCTTTTGTATTTTATAATCTCTATCATTTTGTATCCTCCTTAATGAGGTTTCTTATTTTGTCTATTACTTCTGTAATTCTCTGGTGTTCCATTTTCATGCTTACTCTGTTTACAATAACTCTTGCAGAAAGTGGGCATACTTCCTCTAAAACCTGAAGACCATTTTCTTTAAGTGTTGCTCCGCTTTCTACTATATCAACAATTACATCTGAAAGACCCACAATAGGTGCAAGCTCTACAGAGCCATTAAGCTTTATAATCTCAACTGTCTGGTGCTTTTTATTATAAAAATAATCTCTTGCTATTTTTGGATATTTTGTAGCAACTGTAAGGCTGTGGCTGTTTTCAAGCTTTTCTTTGCTTTCAGCAGGGCCAGCAACACACATTCTGCATTTGCCTAACTCCAAGTCAAGCATCTCATATACATTTCTGCCCTCTTCAAGTATTGTATCCTTTCCAACAACACCAATGTCTGCTGCACCATGTTCAACATAAGTAGGCACATCACTTGTTTTTGCAAGGAATATTTTAAGACCTAATTCTTCATTTACAAATATAAGTTTTCTTGTTTTTTCCTTCATTTCCTCACAAGGCATACCTATTCTTTCAAGTAAGTCCATTGTCTGATCTGCAAGTCTGCCCTTTGCAAGGGCAAATGTTAAATATCTCATTATTATTCAGCCTCCTTTTCAGCCACAACAATGTCCTCTGTTGTGATGTTGGCACGAACTATGCCATATTCTTCTGTGTTTCTTACATAAGTTATGTTATTTTCGTCTATAAAGAAAAGGAGTGACTCATATGCCATTTGCTTCATATATTCAATATTTTTTTCAATATCGTCACCAACAAGACTGTTTTCAATATTAATTCCGTTTTCTCTGTATTTTAAAGCAGTTTTTAATGCAGAAGCCATGCCTTTATTTGTATAGGCAATAATTGCTGATATATTTCTTTTTGAAAGCTCTGGATTTTCTTCTGCTGCTACCTTTGCTATTTCATCTATCTTTATACCAAAGCCAACAGATGGTATGTTTTTGCCAAACTGCTTAACAAGATTATCATATCTACCACCATCAACTATTGAGTAGCCAGTGCCGTATGTATATCCTCTGAATATAATACCTGTATAATAATTAAGCTGATTAACCATGCTTAAGTCAAATGACACATAATCAGACACATCATAAACAGAAAGTATATCATAAAGGCTTTCCATTTCATCAAGGGCATTAAGAGCTGCCTTGCTTTTTGTAAGCGTTCTTGTATAGTCAATAATATCTTTACCGCCAACAAGTTTTGGAAGTTCCATAAAAAGCTTCTTTGTTACTTGGTCAATGTTATTTTCTTCTATTATTTTTTCCATACCTACATAGTTTCTGTGACCAATAACATCTTTAAGATCTTCCTGCACTTCTTTTGAAAGACCTGTTTCTTCAAGTATGGCATTAAAGAAATTAACCTCACCTATATTAAGCTTAAATTCTTTTATGCCAGAAGATAATACACTTTTTACAGCAACAGCAATTACTTCTGCATCAGCAGCTGCACCATAAGCACCCATAAGTTCTATACCAGCCTGAGCAAATTCACTTTTCTTTCCCTGATAGCTTTTTGAGTCCCTGAAAGCATTTCCATAATAACAAAATCTAAGAGGGTTCTCATAATTTTGGAAAGCTGTTGCAGCAATACGAGCAATAGGAGGTGTCATATCGCTTCTAAGAGCAATAAGATTTCCATCTTTATCAAAAAATCTAAACATTTCTTTAGGGCTGATACTTCCCATTTTTTCATCAGAAAAAACTTCTATATATTCAAACATAGGGCTTTCTACTTCTCTGTAACCAAAGCTTTCAAAAACGCCTTCTATGCGTCTTAATACATTTTTCTTTACAAGTGCCTCTTCAGGCAGTAAATCTTTAACACCTATAGGTGTATGGAGCTTAAAATCTAACATAAAATATGTCCCCCTTAAACTTTATTACTCTACCTTAATAAAGTACAGTATACGCATTATTTCATTGTTTGTCAAACATTAATTTATTTTATACTATTTTTTTATAAAACTCAATTTCTATGTCTTTTGTTTTTATTGTTTATATAGTATAATCTGCCTGTAATTACGAAAGGAGAAATGCTATGGAAAATATTACTATTAGAAAAGCATCTGTAGAAGATGCAAAAGACATTTTGAATATATATAGCTATTACGTTGAAAACACGTCAATAACATTTGAATATGATGTTCCAACAGAAGAAGAATTTAGAGAAAGAATTTCAAATACGCTTATTAAATACCCTTATTTTGTGGCTCTTATAGATGGAAAAATAGTTGGCTATGCCTACCTTTCAGCTTTCAGAGTAAGAGCTGCATATATGTATAGTGCAGAAACATCAATATATGTTAAAAAAGATATTCATTCAAAAGGTGTAGGTACTCTTCTTTACAGCACATTGGAAGAAACAGCCAGAAAACAGGGTATTGTAAACCTTAATGCATGTATAACTTTTCCCAATGAAAAAAGCGAAACATTTCACAGAAAATTTGGATACAAAAAAGCAGCACATTTCACCAATTGCGGATATAAGTTTAATAGATGGTGTGATGTTATTTGGATGGAGAAGCATATTGGAGAACACTCTATTCCACCTAAAAAATTTATTTCTTTTTCTGATTTATAAATATAAAAGCCGTATTTATTTAAAATACGGCTTAAAAAATTATTTTTTTCTGTCATTTGTATTTTTTTCGTTAAGCATTTTTGCCAGTTCTTCCATAAATGTGTTTATATCCTTAAACTGTCTGTATACAGAAGCAAATCTTACATAGGCAACCTCGTCAATGTCTTTAAGTTTTTCCATAACCATTCTGCCTATTTCCCTGCTTTCGATTTCCTTGTCCATAGAACTTAAAACAGCATTTTCTATGTCATCTGCAATATCTGAAATCTGTTTTGCGGTAATAGGTCTTTTGTTGCAGCTTTTCATAATTCCGCTTATAAGCTTGTTTTTATCAAAAGTTTCCCTTGTTCCGTTATTTTTTATAACAGTCATAGGGATAGTATCTATTCTTTCATATGTAGTAAAACGCTTTCCGCATTTTTCGCACATTCTTCTTCTTCTGATTGTGGAATTTTCATCCTGACTTCTTGAGTCAATTACTTTTGTGTCGTCATTATTACAAAAAGGACATTTCATAAAACCCCTCCAAAATAAAGCTTTCTATTTAATTAGAGTATAATAAAAAAGCCCTTTGGGGTCAATAAAAACATGGCTTATCTATCTTTCAACACTGTCAATATCAACATCTACAAGTATGGCATCACTGCCTATCCTTCTTATGCATTTCCAAGGTATGTCATATATTATTTCATCGCAAAATATACTTAATATGCCATTTTTGCTTCCGCATACTATTATTGTGCATATTCTTCCTGTACATATATCTATTTCCAAATCAGTTATAAATCCAAGTTTTGTACCTGTACATATATTAATTACATCTTTATTTTCAAGCTGACTTAAAAGCTCCATACTCCACACCAAAAATAATCTCGTTTATTTATTCTATAAAAAAATACAGCGATATATTCGCTGTATTTATGTATATTATATTAAATTTACAAAGAATGAAACAAAAACAACAGTAAGCACGCCTGTAACCGCTATGGCAAGACCGCTTACGGCACCTTCAAGCTCACCTATTTCAATGGCCTTTGCAGTACCAATAGCATGAGCAGATGTTCCGCATGCAAGGCCTTTTGCTATAGGCTCGTTGATTTTACATACCTTGCATACAAATTCTGCAATAATGTTTCCAAGTACACCAGTAATAATAATTGCAACAGCAGTAATTGTTGCAATACCACCAAGCTCTTCACTTACACCAATACCAATAGCTGTTGTAATTGATTTCGGAAGAAGGGTTACATACTGCTCGTGGTTAAGACCAAATAAAAGTGCCAATACAAATACACCTATAAGGTTTGCCAATATACCGCTTAATATACCTATGGCAATCGCCTTTTTGTTTTCTTTAAGAAGTTCAAACTGTTCATAAAGAGGTATAGCAAGACATACAGTTGCCGGTGTAAGAAGATAACTGAGCTTTGAAGCATGAATCTCATAAGCCTCATAAGGTATGCCTGTTGCTAAAAGAAAAACTATAACAACAAGCGTTGCTACCAAAAGAGGATTAAATATAGCAAACTTTAATTTATTTTTTACAATAATACCGAATTTGTACGCAATAATACTTAATGCAATACTGAAATATGCGGAATCGCTTAAAAATTCTATCATATATCTGCACCTTCCTTTGCTGTCTTAATGTCTGATTTGTTTTTTGGGGACTTCTTTTTGTCCATTTCAATAACCTTTTGTGAAACAATGCCAGTTACAGCCATAACGATAAATGTTGTAGCAACTGAAATAACAACTACAGGGACAAAAATTTCAGAAAGCACCTTTCCTGATGTCATAAGCTCAACACAAATAGGCACAAACATTATAGGCATTGCCTCCACAAGAAAATGGCTTGTTTCCTTGACCATTTCCAGCTTAAGTATTTTTGTTTTAAGAAGCACAAACATAATAATAAGTCCATATATGCTTGCAGGACACTTAAATGGCAGTAATGCTCTGACTATTTCACCAACAAAAGAAACAGCCATAATAATACCAAACTGTATTACATACTTCATACCGAAAAACATCTCCGTTTCTGTTGTAATTGTCATATTCGACTCTAAATTGTCAAAACTATATCAATTATACATTCTTAGTATTAATCGGTCAAAGGTTTTTTAACTATATGGCAATATTTTATAATACAGAAAAATGTATTATTTATTGTGCAACAAAACCTATTTTAAAAAAGTATTTTTTTAAATACAATTTACATATTTTATGTCCTTTTATAAATAATGTTTAAATTATTTTTTACATTTTTTGTAAACGAAACTCTGTTTTGTATAAAAATAAATACAATTATTTTAAAATTATAATCTTAACCCCTTTATATCCTTTATTCTTGAAATAATAATATTGCAATTATATTTAACTATGCCGTCAATATTGTCTATAACATTATTCATTAAGTTTTCCATTTCATCATTTGATGAAGCTACAGCATGAACATGAAGCTTGCTTGTTCCTGTAACACGGTATATCTGAGTTATAATTTCGTTTTCATTAAGCTTTTGAGCAACATAAGAAAACTTTTCAGGTAAAGTTTCTATTTCAAAATAACATGATACAGCACCGCCTATTTTCTGTGGATTAATAATAGCAGTGTATTCTTCAATAATTCCTTTGTTTTCCATAGCCTGTATTCTTGCCTTAACTGCCACACGTGAAATACCTACCCTTTCGCCTATGTCAGAATAAGACATTCTGGCGTTTTCAATAAGCAGCAGCACTATTTTTTTGTCAAGTTCGTCCATTCCATCAAGAAACATATTTTTCCGCCTCCTTTAGCTTAATTATATCAATATCATCATACAAAAGGCAATAATATAATTGACTAAAGAAATCTATTTTGCTACTATAATTACAAATAGTAAGTTTATAGTTTCTTTTAGAAAGGTGATATATATGACAGGTGATTTAACAAAAGGCTCTG
>CALWHO010000012.1 GCA_944380405.1 uncultured Lachnospiraceae bacterium | reverse complement strand
TACGGGAATACACAGAACATTTTTCCAATTTTTATCTTCTATTGTGCTTTTAGTGCCTTATGTAGGTTTTACAAGCGGAATAAACATTGGTAATTTGGACGGCATAGGCTGGGTTTGTCTTCTTTTTGTTGGTCTTATACATACAGGTGTTACATACTGCCTTTATTTTTCTGCACTTAAGGATTTAAAAGGTCAGGAAACAGCCATATTAAGCTATATAGACCCTCTTGTTGCTGTTATAATTTCAGTTATAATACTTGGCGAGCATATGACAATAATGCAGTTTGTAGGCGGTGCTCTTATACTTGGGTTTACATTATGGAATGAGAAAAATTCTTAAAATTTTTGGAGGCAGAAATGATAATAGGTATAGGAAACGATATTGTTGAAATAGACAGAATAAAAAAAGCCTCTGAAAAGGATAGCTTTTTAAAAAGATGGTTTAGTGAGGAAGAATTAAGGCTTTTTGAAAGCAAAAATATGAAAGCTGAAACCATAGCCGCTAATTTTGCAGCAAAAGAAGCCTTTGTAAAGGCAGTAGGCACAGGCTTTACAAATAATCTGCCACCTGAAGAAATTTCGCTTCTTCGTGATGAAAAAGGAAAGCCGTATATTGTCCTTACTGGAAATGCCAAAAATACGGCAGAAAGCTTTTTAATTAAAAAAATCCATGTGTCCGTTAGCCACAGCAAAAATTATGCTTCGGCTGTTGTTTTGTGTGAAGGGAATGATTGATAATGAAAGCTGCTTTATCTTATGAAATGCGTGAAATGGATAGATGTGCCATAGAAGATTTTGGCATACCTGGCATTGTGCTTATGGAAAGAGCGTCTTTGGAAGTTTTTAATGTTTGCCACAAATATTTATCAGAAAATAACGGCAAAAATGCCGTTGTTGTATGCGGAACAGGCAATAACGGTGGTGATGGTTTTGCTGTTGCCAGAATGCTATACATGAAAGGCTATAATGTATCTGTTGTAATTGGCGGTGACAGCAGCAAAATAAAAGGCGATGCCCTTATAAATTATGACATTGTAAAAAAACTTAATATAAACATTATAACTGAAAAAGAAAAATGGGAAAAAGCTATTATACACAGCCATATTGTTGTTGATGCCATATTTGGAACAGGTTTTTCGGGCAGTCCAAGAGAGCCTTATGCTGGCATAATTGATTTTATAAATAAAAATGCAAAGTATGTTGTAAGCGTTGATGTGCCATCAGGTGCAGACTGTGACAAAGGCGTAATTTCTGGAAGCTGCATAAAGGCTCATGAAACAGTTACATTTGTAATGGAAAAGGTTGGTATGCTTTTTTATCCTGTTAAGGAATATTGCGGAAAAATTACAATAGGCGATATTGGTATGCCAAAAGAAGTAATTGAAAAGCAGAGCCTTAAACATAATGTGCTTTCCTGTGGCGAAGCTAAAGATATGCTGCCAAAAAGAATGCCTTGGGGTAATAAAGGCACATTTGGCAAGGTTTTTGTATTGGCAGGGTCTGAAAATATGATGGGTGCGGCTGCATTTTCTGCTGAAGCTGCATACAGAACAGGATGTGGTCTTGTATATTCATGTGTGCCTGAAAAATCCACTCAAATAATGCAGTCAATATTGCCTGAAGCAGTAGAAAAGCCATTAAGTACAAAAAATGGCATGTTCTATTTGGAAAGCTACAAAGATATTGAAAAAGACTTGGATAAGGCAAAGGCAATACTTATTGGTCCAGGATTAGGCAGAAGTACTGGCGTAAATGAATTTGTTTACAGTGTACTTGAAAATGCAAAAGCTCCTATTGTAATTGATGCCGATGGTTTAATTGCCGTTGCCGACAATAAAGACCTTTTAAAAAATGTAAATGCTGTTATTACGCCCCATATTGGCGAAATGAGCGTTCTTACTGGTAAAGAAATAAAAGACATAAAAGAAAATATAATTGATACAGCAGTTGAATTTGCTAAGGAATACGAAGTTTTTGTAGTGCTTAAAGATGCTGTAACAGTAGTTGCTTCTCCAAAAGGCAATGTGTATATAAACCAGACAGGCAATAACGCCATGTCAAAAGGCGGCAGTGGCGATGTTTTGGCAGGCATTATTACAGGGCTTATTTCTCAGGGTATGGATTTATATTCTGCATCTGTATTAGGGGTATATATACACGGTTTATGCGGCGACTATACTGCCGAAATAATGGGTCATTACAGCCCTCTTGCAAGGGATTTAATAAACGCCCTTTCCTGTGTTTTAAAAGAACTTGAGTAATAGGGTACAAGGCTCCTTTCGTATAATAATTAATGTAAATATGAAAGGAGTTATTTTTTATGAGAAGAAAAATAAAGTGCCTTTTTATGGCTGCTTTATCTTTTGTGCTTTGCTCATGTTCATATTTTAAAGAAGAACTGCCGCAGCAAAGCATAAACGACCGTTTGCAGTCAATGGTAAGTTATGAGGCAACAGGAACACTTATAAGAATTGACGAGAAGGGAAAATGGGAATATACTGTAAGACAGTGCTGGCAAAATGACGGCAAATATCGACTTGAAATACTGGAGCCTGAAAAGTATAATGGCAATTATACGGTTTTTAATGGCAATGAGGTTATACAGTATAATCCAAGTGTAAAGGACAGTATCATAAGAAATGTACCTGAAAGTGTGGCAAGAAACCAGATTTTTGTAGGTGCATTTGTTAAAAATTATTTTAACAGTGAAAATGTGTCCTGTGTTATGGCAGAGCTTGACGAAAGTAAATGCACAGTTTTGGAGGCAGTTATACCTGGAAACAATAAATATACTGCTACAGAAAAGCTGTGGGTGGATAACGAAAGCTTTAATCCTGTTAAGCTTGTGCTTTATGATAGTGACGGGAATGAAAAGTATATTATGGAGTTTGACAGTTTCCAGTACGACGTGGAATTTGATGAAAATACTTTTGAGGCTAAGCAGTGACAACCTTAAAATACGGAGGTGTTATTAATTGAGTTACAAAAGACTTGCCGAAGAAATAGACCTTGATGCGGCAGATTTTAATATAAAAAGCATTAAAAAAAGAATTGACGGCAGAGCCAAAGTTATTGGTGTTATAAAAGCTGATGGATATGGTCACGGAGCTTATGAAATGGCAAATGTGCTTATTGAAAATGGCGTAGATATGTTTGCTGTGGCTATGCTTGATGAGGCAATTAATTTAAGACAAAAGGGCATTGATAAGGATATACTTATACTTGGCATAACTCAAAAGGAATTCCTTGAGGAAGTTTTGCAGTATGATATTATGCAGGTTATATCTTCATACGAAGATGCAAAGGCTCTTTCAGACTGTGCTGTTAAAATGGGCAAAACTGCAAAAATACATATTAAAATAGATACAGGTATGGGCAGAATAGGCTATATGCCAAGCATTGAGTCAGTTGAGGAAATCTGCCGTATAAATGAACTTCCAAATATTGAGATAAACGGTATATTTACTCATTTTGCTGAGGCTGACACATTTGATAAGTCATTTACAAATATCCAGAAAGACAGATTTCAGTGGACTGTAACAGAGCTTGAAAAAAGAGGGGTTAATATTCCTGTGCGTCATGCTGGCAATAGTGCAGGCATAATGGATCTTGAGGATTTATTCTTTACTCATGTAAGGGCAGGCATTATACTTTATGGTCTTTATCCTTCTGATGAGGTTAAAAAAGAAAGACTTCCTTTAAAGCCTGTTATGTCAATTAAAAGCTATGTTACATACATAAAAGAAGTTGAAGAAGGCACACCTATTGGTTATGGCAGAACTTACACAGCTCCTTCCAAAAGAGTTATAGCAACAATACCGGCAGGATATGCAGACGGATATTCAAGAAGTCTTTCTAATAAGGGCTATGTTCTTATACATGGCAAAAAAGCACCTATTGTAGGCAGAATTTGCATGGATCAGTGCATGGTGGATATAACAGACATAGAAGGCGTTAAAGTTGAAGACGAGGTTGTGCTTATAGGCAAACAGGAAAACGGCGAAATAACAGCCGATGACCTTGCAAATATACTTGATACAATTAATTATGAAATTGTATGTATGTTCTCAAAAAGAGTACCAAAGGTCTATATAAAAGGCGGCAAAGTAATAAAAACAAATGACCTTCTTGTAGAAGAGTGAATAACAAACCATATTTAAGGCAAATATATAATATACCTTAAATGTGGTTTTATTTAAATAGTACATATTAATAAGGCATAACAATACTGCCTGACGCTTATAATCGCATTTACAGGTAAAAATATGCATACTTATAGTATTGCAACAAAGTGAGTGTGAAAGTGTGTGACTGTTAAGCGAGGAGATATTTTTTATGCTGATTTAAGCCCTGTTGTGGGTTCTGAACAAGGCGGTATAAGACCTGTTCTTATTATACAAAACGATGTTGGCAATAAATACAGCCCAACAGTTATTTGTGCTGCTGTTACAAGCAAAATTAATAAGGCAAAAATGCCTACTCATATAGAAATCGATGCAAAAAGATATTCTTTAGTTAAAAACTCTGTTGTTCTTTTGGAGCAGATAAGGACAATAGACAAAAAACGACTTAGAGAAAAAGTATCCCATGCAGACGATATGCTTATGAAAAAAGTTGACGAGGCTTTAAGAATAAGTCTTGCGTTGATATGAAAAATAAAACTCCTAAGGCAATATTTGTTTTAGGAGTTTTTTAATCTATATATAATAAAGAAATTTGAAAAAGTTATTATATTATGATATAATTTTTATTGTGAAACATGCGGATATGGCGGAACTGGCAGACGCGCTGGACTTAGAATCCAGTCCGAGAGGGTGCAGGTTCGATTCCTGTTATCCGCATTAAATAAAACATAATTATACTATATTGAAATATAAAAAGACCTGCATGATTATACAGGTTTTTTTAGTTTTATAACAGTTATAGTGGCTTCTCCAGAACGATTTTCTACATTACTGTTATATGTTAATTTAAAATATGTTTGTGATGGAACATAAATTATTATAGAATTTGAACCAGATGCACTTGAAGAAGCAGTATTTGTTTTGAAATAAATGCCGTACTGTAAATATGGTTTTCCGTTATAAGATGGAGTAACCTGCATGTATCCTGCATCATCTAAAATGGTTGATAAACGATATGAAATGAAATAGTATCCTGGCATAAGTTTAATTTTAGTTTCATTAACAAGAGTGATATTTCCTGTTGTATCTTTTATGCCAGTTGTAAATGGAATTAGCTGGCCATTTTCAAATTTTTTCTCGAATAAAAAAAATGATGCAAAAATATCATATGCTGGTTCTACACATTGACATTGAGGACAGCAATTGTTGCAACAACAATAGTTAGTATTTGACTGGCAGCATATAGATTTCAAGGAGATATTTTTATGTTTATTTTTTATTTTTTTCATAAAATACACTCACTCCAACATAATAAAGTTTATATATTATAGTATGCTTAAATTTAAAAAATGTTAGATTTATAAATAGATTATAAAAATGGCTAAATATGTATTTATTGACTATATTATATATTTTTGGTAAAATGATAAAAAATATTTATTGAACTATGAGAGGTAATTTATGGAAGACTGTGACAGTAACAACGGGAATAATCTTCCTTTATACTATATAATAAAAGGGATTGGACATAGCCTATATTTGCTTGAATGACAATATAGGCTGTGTCCTTTTGGTTTTTTATAGAAGTAAAATAATGTAAATTATAGGAGGATTTGTATATGGAAAATTCCATATTATTTATGATTTTATTACAGGTAGTACTTATATTTTTAAATGCTATATTTGCATGTGCAGAAATTGCGGTTATTTCAATGAACGACAGTAAACTTGCAAAAATGGCTGCAGAAGGCGACAAAAGAGCTGTGCGTCTTGCTCGTCTTACAAGCCAGCCGGCAAGATTTTTGGCAACAATTCAGGTAGCCATAACGTTATCAGGCTTTTTGGGCAGTGCCTTTGCTGCTGAAAACTTTTCAGACAGTATTGTAAATTTTATTACAGGTCTTGGAGTGGCAATTCCAAAATCTACACTTGATACTATATCAGTTATATTTATTACAATAATACTTTCTTATTTTACACTTATATTTGGGGAGCTTGTGCCTAAAAGACTTGCTATGCGTAAGGCTGAAAGCCTTGCTCTTGGTATGTCTGCCCTTATAAGCGGTATTTCAAAGCTTTTTGCACCTATTGTATGGCTTCTTACAGCATCAACAAACGGTGTTTTAAGGCTCTTAGGTATTGACCCTAATGAGGAAGATGAAAATGTAAGTGAAGAAGAAATACGAATGATGGTTGATGTAGGCAGCGAAAAAGGCACTATTGACCATGAGGAAAAATTATTTATACAAAATGTATTTGAGTTTGACGATATTACTGCAAAAGAAATTTCTACTCATAGAACAGATGTATCAATACTTTGGGCAGAAGAAACAATTGATGAATGGAACAGCACAATATATAACAGCCGCCATATAATTTACCCTGTTTGCGAGGATTCTGCCGATAATGTAATAGGAATTCTTAACACAAAAGACTATTTCCGCTTGGAAGATAAAAATAAAGAGTATATAATGAAAAATGTTATAAGAGAGCCGTATTTTGTTCCTGATTCTGTAAAGGCTGATGTTCTTTTCCAAAATATGAAACGCACAGGAAACCACTTTGCTGTCGTTCTTGATGAATACGGCGGCATGACAGGCATTGTAACAGTAAATGACCTTGTTGAGCAGCTTGTTGGTGATTTAGGAGATGACGAGCCTATGAATGAGGAAATACCTGAAATTGAGCAGATAGACTCAAAGACATGGAAAATACGTGGTGAAGCATCTTTAGATGATGTTTCAAAAGCTATAGGAGTTCAACTTCCTGATGGTGAGTATGATACTTTCAATGGTTATATATTTGAAAAACTTGGAGCTATACCTCAGGACGGTTCAACAGAAGAAATTGAAGCAGACGGTATTTTAATAAAACTTACTAAAGTAATAGACCACCAGGTAGAGAGTGCTCTTGTTTGTTTACAGGAAGAATTTTCTATAAACACAGCACAACAGTAAAAAGAAATGAGGAATTAATATGAACAGCGAAAAGCAAAGAAAGTTTATTATTAATTTTATATATTTTGGTATCATTATTTTTTTGGCGATAGTAATACTTAAATATGGCTTAGGGCTTTTAGCACCTTTTATAGCAGGTTTTGTAGTTGCATATTTTTTAAAAAATATTGCTAAAATAATTACTGATAAAACAAATCTGCCTTATAAACCTGTTGTAATGGTGCTTGTGCTTATTTTTTACGGAACTATAGGGCTTATTATAACAGTGCTTTTTATTAAAGTTTTAACTTCAAGTGCAGATTTAATATCAGCCATACCATCTATTTATACTTTGGAAATAGAGCCTGAATTAAGCCATATATTTATGGCAATAGAAAGAGCTGTATTTAAGCTTGATGTATCTCTTGTGGCAGCAATAGATGAGTTTTTTGACCAGTTTATAAGCTCACTTGGAGAGCTTATTACAGGGCTTTCTGTTGAGCTTGTATCATTGGCTTCAGGATATGCTTCTTCGCTTCCTGGACTGTTTGTTAAGTTGCTTTTAATGATAATATCAACATTTTTTATTGCAGGTGATTATGATATATTAATGGGCTTTGTTTCAAGACAGTTTTCAGATAATGCAAGAAGTCTGCTTTTAAAAATAAAAGAGTATGTAGTTGGAACACTTTTTGTATGTATAAGGTCTTATGCCATAATTATGACAGTTACATTTGTGGAGCTTTCTATAGGATTAACTATTATAGGTATTGAAAAAGGTATTTTAATTGCATTTTTAATATCAATATTTGATATTTTGCCAGTACTTGGAACAGGTGGCATTATGATTCCATGGACAATATTGGAGGCATTACAGGGAAATTATAAGTTAGCCGCAAGTCTTTTGGCAGTATACGTTATTGTTACTGTTATAAGAAACATAATAGAGCCTAAAATAGTTGGAAGTCAGCTTGGTCTTCATCCTGTGGTAACTCTTGCATCTATGTTTGTGGGTGTACAGCTTTTTGGTATAATTGGACTTTTTGGATTTCCAATATTCCTTTCTCTTTTAAAATACTTAAATGATACAAATACAATATCAATATTTAAATAGACAATACATAAAAAAA
>CALWHO010000011.1 GCA_944380405.1 uncultured Lachnospiraceae bacterium | reverse complement strand
TCTATATCAGACCCTAAATAGTCAATTCCTCCAACAAATATATTCAATACAATTTCCTCCCAAGGTGCAATACCTTTTTGTCATTTGTTTATTTTCTTGTTATTTTGTAAAGCAGTGCATTTACTATTGCTGCAGCTACGTTGCTACCGCCTTTTCTGCCTTTTGCAACAATATATGGCACATCAGCCTTCATTATAAGCTCCTTGCTCTGAACAACATTTACAAAGCCAACTGGCACGCCTATTATAAGAACTGGCTTTATTCTGCCTTCTTCTATAAGGTCGTAAAGCTTTATTAATGCCGTTGGTGCGTTGCCTATGGCAAATATTACATTTCCTTCTATATTGCAGGCTTTTTCCATGCTGGCATTTGAACGTGTAGTGCCGTTTTTTATGGCTGCTTCTTTTACATCTTCATCAGCAATAAAACACTCCACATTTACGCCCAGCTTTTTGCAGGCAGCTTTATTTATGCCTGCCTTTGCCATTTGTGTATCAGTAACTATTGTGCAGCCTTCTTCAAGGGCTTTAATGGCTTTTTTAATAGCTCCATCAGAAAACACCATATTTTTGGCATAGTCAAAGTCTGCTGCTGTGTGAATTGCCCTCATTATAATTGGCTTTTCTTCTTCATTAAGAACTATTCCCATTTGGGAAAGCTCCTTAGCTATTATTTCAAAGCTTCTTTTTTCAATTTCCTCTGGAAGCACATTTTCAAATTCTGTCATTAATATTCTATCCCTTCTCTTGCTCCTATACCTTTATCAAAAGGGTGCTTTATTTTCTCCATTTTTGTAATATAATCAGCGTATTCTATCATATAGTCCTTTGGATTTCTCCCTGTTAATACAATTTCAAGGTCATCGTCTTTTTCTGTTATTATGCTTTTTAATAAATCCTCGTCTAAAAGGCAGCATGAGCATGCTCCGCATACTTCATCAAGTATAAGCACATCTTTTTTGGCTTCTTTGGCTTTTTTAAGCAATTCATTATGAAGATTTTTCGTGTCAATGAGTTCTTTTTCAGTCATGTTCCATGTAAAGCTATCGCAAACCTTGCCTGCAAAAATAGTTACATTTTTAAGAGTGCTTAAAAGCCTTACTTCTCCTGACAAGCCGTCTTTTAAAAACTGCACAATTACAACTTCTTTGCCCCTTGATGCTGCCCTTAAAGCAAGACCCATAGCAGCAGTTGTTTTGCCTTTTCCTTCTCCGCAGTATAAATGAATTAAACCTTTCATATTAAATTCCCTCGTTTAATATTTTATAAATTTTGTCCATATCAATATTTTTTCGCATTTCCTCTGCCAAAATATCGTACTGCTTTTCCTTATATTCTTTATAGCTTACAGCATTTATGGTGTTTATGTCCACGCCTTTTTTATGGCAGAGTATTTCAATTAAGTTTTTGCAGAAACTGCCTTCGTCAAATATGCCGTGAATGTAGCTGCCCAAAATATTACCCTTTACACTGCCGTCATTTCTTCCGTTATCAAGTACAGAAAGACTTTTTTCGCTGCTTTTTGTAATGCCCATGTGTATTTCATATCCGCAAAAATCACTGCCGGAAAGCTTTTCAAAAAAGCCATCTATTTTACCAACAGTTCCATAAACTCTTGTACGAGTTTTATTTTTTTCAAATACTGTTTCCATATCAAGTATACCCATAGCTGTAATTTCTCCACCATTTTCCGTATTATATGGGTCTTTTATAGATTTTCCCAGCATTTGATAACCGCCGCAAATTCCAATTATTGGCGTACCGTCAGAAGAAAGGCGTTTTATTTTGGCTTCAAAGCCACTTTCTCTAAGCCACTTCATATCACTCATTGTGTTTTTAGTGCCTGGAATAATTATTAAATCAGGGCTGCCTATTTTTTTAACATCGCTTACATATCTTACAGATACGCCCTCATACTGCTCAAGTGGGTTAAAGTCCGTAAAGTTTGAAATTCTCGGAAGTCTTATAACGGCTATATCAATAATATTTATGCTATCCTTGTTGCTGAGCCTTTCTGAAAGGCTGTCCTCATCGTCTATATCAACATTTATATATGGCATTACCCCAACTACAGGCTTTTTTGTAAGGCTTTCTATCATATCAAGACCTGGCTTTAATATTGATTTATCGCCTCTGAATTTATTTATAATCATGCCCTTAACAATGTTTTTTTCTTCATCGTCAAGAAGTGCTATTGTGCCGTAAAGACTTGCAAATACACCACCTCTATCTATATCGCCCACAATTAAAACAGGTGCAGATGCCATTTTAGCCATACCCATATTTACAATGTCGTTATCCTTAAGGTTTATTTCAGCAGGACTTCCAGCGCCTTCAATTACAATTATGTCGTTTTCTGCTGCAAGAGCATTAAAAGCTTTCATAATACTTGGCACAAGATTTGTTTTATTTTTAAAATAATCCTTTGCGCTCATATTGCCCCAAACTTCGCCATTTACAATTACCTGACTTCCCACATCATTTGTAGGCTTTAAAAGTATTGGGTTCATATTTACATTTGGCTCTATACCGCAGGCTTCTGCCTGAACAGCCTGAGCCCTGCCCATTTCAAGACCATCTTTTGTTATGAAGCTATTTAAAGCCATGTTCTGGCTCTTAAAAGGCGCAACCCTGTATCCGTCCTGTTTAAATATTCTGCAAAGACCTGCAACTGTTATGCTTTTGCCTGCGTTTGAAGTTGTGCCTTGTATCATTAATACCTTTGCCATTAATATGTACCTTTCTTTGTGTTATTTATTCAAAATTTCTTTAACTGCATTAATTATAATTTCGTTTTCGCCATGAGTTTTAACGGCTATTCTATAGTAGCCCTTTGAAAGCCCTGTATAATTAGAGCAGTCCCTTATCATAATGCCTTTTTCTCTTAGTTTCTCATCAAAGTTTTCTTCACTGCAATAGAAAAATATAAAATTTCCATTTGAACCGAAAACCTCTATTCCCAAGGCTTTAAGCTCTTCTTTTAAAAACACTCTTTCATTTTTAATAAGCTCTTTTAAATTTTTTACATATTCTTTCTCATTAAGTGCCGCAATTCCTGCCTCCTGTGCCAAATAAGAAACGCTCCAAGGCTGGCGGCATTTATTTATGTTTTCAATTAATTTTAAATCTGTACAAAATCCATACCCAAGGCGGATACCT
>CALWHO010000010.1 GCA_944380405.1 uncultured Lachnospiraceae bacterium | reverse complement strand
AGTCAAATTTAAGTTTCATGTTTTCCATAGTAAAAAATCCTCCCGTTATGGTAAATTTTCAAGGCTCTCAAAGCTATACCCCGCAGCTTTGATGTCTTTTAAAATACTATCTAAAGCCTCTGTATTGGACTCTGATACTGCATGTAAAAGCATTATGCAGCCGTTATGATAATTATTCATAACAGTTTCATATGCTGCCTGTGCTCCTGGCTGATCATCTGTAACCCAATCTCTGTAAGCAAAACTCCAGAATATTGTTTTGTATCCAAGTTCCTGAGTTTTTTCCAGTGTTCTTATGCTGTATGCACCTGCCGGTGGTCTGAAAAATCTTGGCATTTCCTCACCCGTAAGAGCTTTAAAACTTTCAGCACAGTTTTCTATTTCACTTACTATCTGTTCATCAGAAATTGTTGTCATATCTGGATGCGTATCTGAATGGTTACCTACAACATGACCTTCTGCCACCATTCTTTTAATAAGTTCTGGCTCACTTTCTATGTATGACTTTGTAACAAAAAATGCAGCCTTAACATCATTTGCTTTCAAAATATCAAGTATTTTTTCAGTGCAACCATTTTCATAGCCTTCGTCAAATGTGAGGTATATAACCTTGTCCGTTATATCACCAAGATAATATGCGTCATAGTTTTGTATTGCTATTTCGCCTTGAGCAGTAGGCGGAACATTTGTATTAGTTCTTCTAAACCACCATGATTTCTGGTCGTTATATCCCACAGACGGATTATTTTCTGCCACCTGATAAGCCTTAAGTGCTTCAAGAGCCGCTGCACTTTGTGGCTTTTTTTCTTCCTCTGCCTTTTGGGCTTCTTCTTTGGCTTTTTGCTCTTCCTCTGCTTTTATCTGGGCTTCTATGCGAATTTTTTCCTGTAAAATTTCATAATCTTCTGCTCTCTTTATTTCAGCCATAGAAAGTGACTGACTTATAACACCTGCCAATATTACCGATGTCAAAAACAAATGAAGTGCCATAGAACCCCCTCCTTAAAAAGCATAAACATTATGACAGTACTAATTTTTATTATACACCTGTTTATATATTTTTTAAATTTCAAATAACTTAAAATTATATTTTTAACAGATTATTTTTTTGCCAATATTATACCATACTATTACAGATGTTAAAATACTTTTGTCATCATATCGCATCTATTATAATATTTTTTTAAATCATATTGTGCATTTATTACACATAAAATTTATAAATTATTTATTTTTTCTACAGGCATTATTTTTTTATACTAAAATAGCTAAAAATTATCGTATTATTTGCATTTATTGTTATAAAATTTAACTTGCAATAAAACAAAATATGATATAAAATAACTTTATCATTTGTACAGGAGGTGTATAGAAATGGCATATAAAATTGACAGCAGCTGTATCGGTTGTGGTGCTTGTGCTGGTGAATGTCCAGTAGGCGCTATTAAAGACAACGGTGGTGTATTCGCTATCACAGAATCAGAATGCATCGATTGTGGAGCATGTGCAGGCACATGTCCAACAGGCGCTATTAAACAGGCGTAATTCTATACATAATACCCATTTTAAATTGGTATTATAGGACAAATTTGTCTTATAAGCGGCACAGTGATTTTTCACTGTGCCGTTTTTCGTATAAAAAAATACGGCATATTTTGCCGTAATTTTTTTATACTTAAACTGCCTCATTATTTTTTTCAATAAATTCTACAAATTCGTTTTCCGGCAGTGGATTTGAATAATAAAAACCCTGTATCCAGTCAGCACCTATATTTATTATCTCCTCCGCCTGTTTCTTTGTTTCTATTCCTTCTACCACCACATCACTTCCCATATTTTGAAAAACATCAATCATTGTTTTTAAAAGATTAACTGTTTTAATATTTTCAGGAAATCCATTTAAAAGGCTGTGGTCAATTTTAATATATTCAAAATCCAGGTCAAGTACCGTTGATAAATTTGAATAACCAGTTCCAAAATCATCAAGATAAAACTTAACACCTATTAATGAAAGTTTTTTCATTATACTACTTAGCATTGATAGATCCTGCACAATGGCACTTTCAGTAATTTCTATTTTCAATCTCTTTGGATCAACATTATATTTTTTAAGACAACTTGTCATTCTGTCCACAAAATCATTGCTTAAAAACTGCTGCATTGTTAAATTAACAGAAACTGTCCCTAAATAATGTGATTTAATATCAGATAAGAAACTACACACCTTGTCAATTACTATCCAGCTAATTTGATCTAAATAACCGTTTTCTTCTGCCAGTGGTATAAATTCACATGGAGAAATTATATTACCCTTATCATCTTTAAGCCTTAAGAGAGCCTCTGCTGATGAGAAACTATTATTTTTACAGTCATATATAGGCTGATAATATACGAAAAATCTGTTTTTATCAATGCCTTCCCTTATAAAGTTAAGAACAGCTTTTTCCCTTATATACTTGTCACAAATATTTTTATCAAACCTTACAACATTGCCATAACATTCATTGGTAAGACCAAGACTGTATTCAGCATATTCCATAAACTGAGTAATATCTATATTCTCATTATGATATATAACCTCCGCAAACTTTGCCTCAAACACATATTTACTGCTGCCCACATTCCATGACTTTTCAAATCTGCTTAAAATAGTGTCTAAAACATTATCTGCATCTGCATTTTTATCAAATGGTACAACTACCGCAAAATCCACATTGCCATATCTGAAGGCTTTAGACTCTGGCACAATTTTTTCAAGTTTTTTTGCTATTTCATATAAAAACATATCTCCAATCTTGTGTCCAAACTTTTGATTTATGGCTGAGAATTTCTTTATTGATATTATTATAAGCTGAAAAGATTGTCTGCCGCTTATGCGAAGATTAATGTCATTATAAAAAGAACTCCTGTTGCCTATGCTTGTAAGACTGTCTATTTCCAAATCACCACTTTGGAAGTTAAAAAGAAGCAATATGTCTGCCACAACTATTATACATCCATTCATAAGAACTTCATCATATATTAGCTGAAATATTGTAAGAAGTATAACTATAGGCGGCATCATTTTCATAACATGTACCATATTTTTTGTTATACTCATTTTATTTTTTACACAGAAATATACAAGCATGGCTATTTCCAAAGCCATAACGCCATACCCTATATTCAAAAGACTTCCTCTGTGATATCCGTAGCTATCAAAATAAAAAATAAAGCCCGCATTTATATTGATAATAATCAAAAGGCTGTAAATTACAGTAATGACAGTAAGAAACTTTACGGCTTTTTTCATAAGGTACTTGTCATAAACATGCTCCAATATAAGATAAGCCATATAATAGGCTACATATGTAGACATACAGACAATCAAAAAGAAATACAGGCTGTTTAAAGCCATATTAATCCATATAGGAACTGTTTTATAATACTCTATTGTAAAAACACATATTATATTTAATATAATATTGACCGCTGAAAGACACAAACAATTTTGATACATTTTCTTTCCATGAGTAGTTACGCTTTTTTTCTCTCGTAAATTAAGTATGAGTATAAATACTATTATAAGAGAAAAAAACTCTGTAGAGAGTATCCAGTCCATATACACTCTTCTTTCTTTAAGTAATATAAATACCTGATAGATATTTAAAATTCCAAACAATCAATAGCTTTTAAGAAGATTAGCAAACTTTGTATACTGTCCAAGCCATGCAAGGTTTACTGTGCCTGTTGGGCCATTACGCTGCTTTGCTATAATAAGCTCTGCCTGATTTTTAGCCTCTGTATCAGGGAAATAATACTCATCCCTGTAGAGGAAAGCCACAACATCGGCGTCCTGCTCTATGGCACCAGACTCTCTTAAGTCTGAAAGCATAGGTCTGTGGTCGCTTCTCTGCTCACAAGCACGGCTAAGCTGGCTTAATGCAATAACTGGCACCTGAAGCTCTCTTGCTACGCCTTTAAGGGCTCTCGAAATAGCAGAAATTTCCTGCTGACGGCTGTCATTTTTTCCATCACCATTCATAAGCTGTAAGTAGTCTATAAGTATAAGCCCAAGACCTTTTTCCATTTTAAGCTTACGGCATTTGCTTCTAACATCCATAGGACTTGCACCTGGAGTATCGAAAATATATATTTCTGACCTGCTTAAAGGTCCAAGAGCCTGTATAAGCTTTGGCCAGTCATCATCTTCAAGCTCGCCTGTTCTAAGCTTTTGGGCATCTATCATAGCCTCTGAACAAAGCATACGGTTTACAAGCTGTTCTTCGCTCATTTCCAGTGAAAATATAGCCACTGGTACATTATGCCTTACAGCAGCATTTTGTGCTATGTTTAATGCAAAAGCTGTTTTACCCATAGAAGGCCTTGCTGCCAGAAGTATAAGGTCTGATTTTTGAAGCCCTGCTGTTTTTGCATCAAAATCCACAAAGCCAGTAGGTACTCCTGTAAGCTTGCCTTTGTTTTTATATATGTCCTCAATTTTTTCAAAAGCCGATACTGCAATATCCCTTATGTGCCTTCCGTCACCTGTGTTTCTGCCTTCGGAAACATTAAATATTCCCTTTTCAGCCTGGTCAATTACGGCATTTATGTCTGCCTTGCCTTCATAGCACTGGCTTGAAACATCGTTACATGTTTTTATAAGCTGCCTTAATGTGCTTTTGTCCTTAACGATTTCTGCATAATGCTTTACATTTACAGAGCTGCCTACAGATGAAGCAATTTTAGCCACAAAACCAATACCGCCTAACTGCTCAAATACGCCTTTTTCTTCAAGCTTATTTTTAACAGTTATAACGTCTATAGGTGAGCCTGAAGAATAAAGCTCACAGCAGCATTCAAAAACAGCCTTGTTGTCAGGTCTGTAAAAATCATCAGCTGAAAGCACCTCTATTGCAGTTGAAACAGCCTCTTTGTCTATAAACATGGAGCTGAGAACGGCTGTTTCCGCCTCTGCATCATGAGGCGGCACTTTTTGAAAATATGAAGTTGATTCTGTCTGGTTATCCATTTATTCCCATCTCCAAATAATAATTACTCACCTATTATTTTAACTTTAAGTTCTGCTGTTACGGCTGGGTGAAGTTTAACATCAACGTGTCTTTCACCAACCATTTTAATCTGGTCTGCAACAACAATTTTCTTTTTGTCTATCTTTAATCCAAACTGTTTTTCAATAGCTGCTGCTATTTCCTTGTTTGTAACAGAACCAAAAACTCTGCCGTTTTCGCCAGTTTTAACAGATACTATAACAGTAACGCTTTCAAGCTTTGCTGCAAGTTCCTTTGCTGCTGCAAGCTCTTCTGCTTTTCTTTTTTCTTCAGCTTTTTTCTGAAGGTTAAGAGTATTTATGTTGGCGTTTGTTGCCTCAACACCAAGTTTTTTAGGTAAAAGGAAATTTCTTGCGTAACCGTCATTTGCATTTATTGTTTCGCCTTTTTTTCCTACACCTTTAACATCTGCAAGTAATATAATTTTCATTTATTCTTCCTCCTCAATATATTGATCAACGGCTTCTTTAATTTTTTTCATGGCATCTTGCATATCTGACTCGTCCATAACGGCTCCTGCCATAGTAAGATGCCCGCCGCCGCCTAATTTTTCTAAAAGCACCTGAACATTTACATCGCCATAACTTCTGGCGCTTACAAATATTTTTTCTTTGCTGCTGCCAAGAACAATAGATGCTCTTACTCCTGTGACATTTAAAAGTTCGTCTGCTGTCTGTGCTGCCAGCATATTGCTGCTGTCGCCGGCATAGTCACATACGGAAATTATTATTCCATCACCATAAAGCTCGGCTCTTTTAATTGCTTCTGCTTTAAGTTTAAAAAGCTCAAGGTCATTTTTAAATAAATATCTTACCCTTGTGCTGTCTGCACCATTTCGTCTTAAAAAGGCAGCTGCTTCAAATGTAACAGCTCCTGCCTTTATGCCGAAATTTTTTGTATCAACAACAATACCAGCCAAAAGCGCATCTGCTTCTATTCCTTTAAGTTTTACATCTGTTCCAAGATGTCTTACAACTTCTGTTATAAGCTCACTTGTGGAAGAAGCATAAGGCTCGTGATACATTAAAACAGGATTTTCAATAGCCTTTGTGCTTTTTCTGTGATGGTCAAATATAACTATTTTTTTGAATTTTGGCAATATTATTTCACACTCTACAAGGTCTTTTATGTGTGTGTCAACTATTACCAAAAGTGAGTCTTCTGTTATATTTTTTAACGCCTCAAACTCGTCTATAAATATACCTTTATATTCGCTGTTTTCGTTAAAAAGGTCGTACTCGCTTTGTATTGCAGCTGTAACACTTCCTGCTATAATGCTGCATTCTCTGCCTAATGATTTTGATATTGCATAAACACCAATGGCAGAGCCAAGGCTGTCAAAATCAGGTCTTTTGTGTCCAGTAACATATACCCTGTCAGACTCTTTTATAAGGTTTTTAAGTGCCTCTGCCTTAACCCTTGCCCTAACTCTTGCATTATGCATAACTTCGCCGCTTTTGGCTCCGTAGAACTGATAACCGTTTTCGCTTTTAATAATAGCCTGGTCACCGCCTCTGCCCATGGCAAGGTCTATGGCGTTTTTTGCATTTTTCATAGCCTCTGCCATATTTATACGGCTTGTGCCTACACCAATACTAAGTGTAAGAGCTATATGGTCAGAAACCTTTGTTTCCCTAATTTCATTAAGTATATCAAACTTAGACTCAATTTCAACATCAAGGGATTTTTTGTTTATAACAAATATAAATCTATCCTTTTCAAACTTTTTAATAACACCGCCCAGTTTCATAAAATGATTGGCAAGTTTGTTGTCTATGGCTGCTGTAAGTATAGGAAGAACAGAGCTTTCAACATCACTAAAAACTTCCTCATAGTTATCAAGATATATAAATCCTGCTGCCACAATATTGTTGTCAAAGTCTGCCTTAAGCTTTTCTCTTTCAGTAACGTCAGAAACACTTATATAATACTGCCCACTTTCGTCTTTTTCACCGCACTGAATATCAAAAAAGCTATTTTCAAAAGAATATGTTTTAATATCTTTTGAATAAACAAAATTTTCTATTATATTTTTGAAATTAGCCTTTTCGGCACAGCCAAAAGTTTTTTCAAACTCATCATTTTGATACTTTATTTCATAATTTTGCTTCATATAAGCAGCTGCACAAGGCATATTTTCAACAGTTTCTTTTTCCGGAATATGCTCCTCTGACTGATTTTCAGTTTCATATTCAATATCTGCTTCTTTATCCTTAGAAACAATTTTGTATACCAAAGGACCCAAAACACTGCAAAAAACCAATGTACATACAACAAAAAGACCAAATGTATAAAGTCTGAAATAAAAAACAGCCCCTATAAACACTGCAAATATTAATAAAAGTGGAATTACTATTTTTAATTTATTTTTCCCACTGCCATCTGTCATAGAAAAAACTCCTTAAATAAATTAGTCTATTAAATCATATGTTCCAAGATGCTTGAAAAATGTTGTTTTGCGCTTAATCATTTTAAGGGCATCTTTCATGTCTTCAGCACTGTGACACTCCAAGTCAACAAAAAACACATATGTACCCAGCTGGTTTTTCATAGGTCTTGACTCGATTTTGGTCATGTTTAAGTCCCAAATAGACATAATATCAAGTATTTTATAAAGCTCACCTGGCTTATTTTCTGTTGAAAAAACAATGCTTGTCTTTTCTTTAATGCCGTCAATTATGCCTTCGCCTTTTCCAACAGCAACAAATCTTGTTTCGTTATGCTTTTCGTCCTGAATACCTTTTTTAAGTATTGTAAGACCATAAATTTCTGCTGCCGCTTCTGTTGTAACACAAAACCAAGGCTCTATGCTTTGAGAAACTATTCTTGCTGCCTCTGAATTAGAGCTTACCTGAACAGTATCTGCATTTTTGTAATTTCTTTCAAGAAATTTTCTGCACTGTGCAAGGCTTTGAGGGTGGGAAAGTATTTTTACAGGCTCAATGTTTTCGCAATCTCTTCTTGCTGCTATGTTGTGGCTTATAGGAAGGACAATTTCGCTTTTCATCTCTAAATCCACATCAAACACAAGAGAGTCTATTGTAAAATTAACTGTACCCTCTATTGAGTTTTCAAAAGGCACTACACACTCGTCAATAAGACCATCTTCAACCGCCTTAAGCACCACAGGTATGCCTGAAAAAGGCACCAGTTCACATTCTCCTTTATACTTTGCATATTTTAATGCTGCCATTTGAGAAAATGTTCCTTCTGGCCCCAAATATCCTATTTTCATAAATATTCTCCTTAAAAATTAACATATTACATCACATTATTTTACCACATATATAAACAAAATGATACAACCTTTTTCATCTACCTTATAAACACAGACTAAAAATATATAATTTAAAAATTTTATGTAGAATTTTTAAATAAAAAATAGTATCATTGTACATGTACCATTAATAAAAAACCAAATACAGGTGATAACATGAACAAAAAATTTTTTGTGGACAAAAAGTATTTAAAAATATCTTTGTATGCATTTGTTGTACTGGCACTTCTTATAATACTTGAAAAAGCAACTGGAAATGTCGGCAGCTTTTTCTCAACAGCAGGAGCAATTAAAAATAGTATTTTATCTGTTGTATCCCCTTTTCTTTGGGGTCTATTTTTTGCGTTTTTTCTTAATCCTATTGTGCGTTTTCTGGAAAATAAAATATTTCTTAAGACAGCTTATTTCCAAAAAAGAAAGAAGTTTTCAAGAAATATTTCAATTATAATTACATTTGCTGCTGTAATTGGCTTTATTTCATGGATAATAATTTATTTTGTTCCTGAACTTTTTGACAGCATAAATAATTTTGTTATAAACCTTAATAAAAACATATCTTCACTGCAAACATTTTACAGAAACTTCTTTGACCAGATAGAGGCTATAGACTCAGCTGATGCCCTTAAGGTTCTTAATGCAATATATAATTACTTTATAGGCCGTACAGCCGATATACCTCAAATAACAGCTCTTCTTCTTGACAGAACAATATATACAATAACAATAGCTATTCAAATTTTTGTAGGTGTATTTATAGCATTTTATATGCTCAGTGAAAAAGAACACTTTGCCCAAAGAGCAAAAGAAATAACAGTTGTGCTTTTCGGCAGCAAAAGAGCTGATGGTGTAATAAAAGATGCCGGTCGTATACAAAATATATTTGAAACATTTGTAATAGGTAAATCTCTTGACTCAACAATAATAGGTATAATTTGCTTTATAGCCATGACACTTTTAGACCTGCCATATAAGGGCATAATAAGTGTTATTGTAGGTGTTACAAACATGATACCTTATTTTGGTCCATTTATTGGATATATACCATCTACACTTATAATGCTTCTTTCAGACCCAACAAAAGCAGGCATAACACTTTTAACACTTATTATAATTCAGATATTTGACGGTAACTACCTTGGCCCAAAAATACTTGGTGCTTCTGTTGGTATAAGCCCTGTTTGGATAATATTTTCAATAGTTGTAGGCGGTGCTGTAGCAGGGCCTATAGGAATGTTCCTTGGTGTACCAATATTTGCATCTATAAGACTTTTTATAGTAGAGTTTATAGATAAAAAATACGATTCCATATCACAAAATACGGAAATCGAAAATTCTCAAAACAACGAAATCTGAAAGGTAAAAAACACATGACATTATTTTCAAGAAGCACAAAAGCAAATATATTTTCCCTTATGGTTAATATATTTATGATTCTTTATGGAATATTTGGTGTATTTATAGCTCAAATATTCGGTTCAGGGTCTTTCATAACACTTATAATATCCCAAATTGTGGTATTTATAATACCTTTTATGCTGTATTTTTTCATATCAGGTGACAGTATAAAAGATATGTTTAAAATAAAAAAAATATCAATAGCAAACATAATAATAATTGCTTTAATTTCAATATTTATACAGCCAATACTTATGGCTATTTCAGCTGTATCTTCATACTTTTTTGGCAGCAGCACAACTGATTATGTAAGTTCCATGAAGGATATGCCTATTTATATGATAGTTCTTACAACAGCAGTTTTTCCTGCCATTTTTGAAGAACTTACCTATAGAGGAATTGTGTTTTCAAACCTTAGAAATAAGTCTATTACAAAGGCATGCGTATTTACAGGGCTTCTTTTTGGAATGGCTCATTTAAACGGAGAGCAGTTTTTCTACGCGTTTTTTATGGGTGCAGTATTAAGCTATTTTGTTTATAAAACAGGCTCAATACTTTCATCTATTGTTTCACACTTTACAATAAACTTTACTCAAACAATGCTTATGCTTTATTACCTTAATACAGGTATATTGGAAGAAACAGCTTCCCAAAATGCTTCATTTTTTGAAACTCTTCAGGCATCATTTACACTGGCAGCATTTGCAGTTATTCCGCTGCTCCTTTTGTTCTATTTATTTGAATATGTAAACAGGGATA
>CALWHO010000009.1 GCA_944380405.1 uncultured Lachnospiraceae bacterium | reverse complement strand
AACAGCATGATGAATTAAAAGAAGAATGTGGTGTTTTCGGTATATACAACAATGACGATGACGAAAGCGGCAGAATTACATATTACGGTCTTTTTTCCTTTCATCACAGCGGTCAGGAAAGCTGCGGTATTGCTGTTGCAGATGACACAGTTGTAAAGCAGTATAAAGACATGGGTCTTGTGCCTGACGTATTTAATTCAGAAATACTTGAAAAGCTTACAGGTAAAATTGCTGTAGGTCATGTTAGATATTCAACAGCTGGCGGCAGTTTAAGACAGAACGCTCAGCCACTTGTAAGCCGTTACCTTAAAGGTGCTCTTACAATCAGCCATAACGGTAATCTTATAAACGCTATGGACATAAGAGAAGAATTTGAAAAAGAAGGCTTTATATTCCAGACAACTATTGACTCTGAGGTAATAGCATATATTATTGCCCGTGAAAGAGTTAAACAGGGCTCTGTTGAAGAGGCTGTTAGCAAAATGATGGAAAGAGTTAAAGGTTCATATTCACTTCTTGTTATGAGTCCTAAAAAGCTTATTGGCTGTCGTGACCCATTTGGCAACAGACCTCTTGTTATAGGTAAGAGAGATAATTCATGGGTAATTACATCTGAAACATGTGCTCTTGATGCAGTTGGAGCTACATATGTCAGAGATGTTGAACCAGGTGAAATTGTAGTTGTTGACGAAAATGGTCTTCGTTCAATTAAAACACACTGTAAAAAAGAAAAAAGTGCTTTATGTATATTTGAGCTTATATACTTCGCTCGTCCAGACAGCGTAATTGAAGGTGTAAGCGTATACGAAAGCAGAAGAGAAGCCGGCAGATGCCTTGCTAAAGACTATCCTGTAGAGGGTGACCTTGTAATAGGTGTTCCAGACAGCGGTATTGCTGCTGCTATGGGTTATGCCGAAGAATCTGGTATTCCATACGGTACAGGTCTTATTAAAAACAGATATATTGGTCGTACTTTCATAAGCCCTACACAAAAGGCAAGAGAAGACGGCGTTAGAGTTAAGCTTAACGCATTAAGAAGCAGCGTTGAAGGCAAGAGAATAATTATGATTGATGACTCTATTGTTAGAGGTACAACAGTTGCTCGTCTTGTTAAACTTCTTCGTGATGCAGGAGCTAAAGAAGTACACATGAGAGTAAGCTCACCACCATTTATGTGGCCTTGCTACTATGGTACAGACGTTCCTTCAAAGGAAAAACTTATTGCCTGCAAATATCCTCTTGATGAGATAGCAGGTGTAATAGGCGTTGACAGCCTTGGATACCTTGGCATTGATAGACTTAAAGATATTACCATGGGAAAAGACATAAGCTATTGCGATGCTTGCTTTACAGGCAACTATCCTATTGGCATACCTAATGAAGAACAGGAGGAAATTACAAATGAGGTCGAAATACGAAAGTCCCCTAAATTCACGATACAGTAGTAAAGAGATGAGCTATCTTTTTTCTCCTGATTTCAAATTTAAAACATGGAGAAAGCTTTGGATTGCTTTAGCAGAAAGCGAAAAAGAGCTTGGTCTTAACATAACTGACGAACAGATTGCCGAAATGAAGAAATATCAGGACGATATTAACTATGAAGTGGCAGAAGAAAGAGAAAAAATAGTACGTCATGACGTTATGAGCCATGTGTATGCTTTTGGTACACAGGCTAAGAGCGCTATGCCTATTATTCACCTTGGTGCTACAAGCTGTTTCGTTGGCGACAACACAGACATTATTATTATGACAGAAGCTATGAAGCTTGTTAAAAAAGGTCTTATAAACGTAATTAACGAGCTTTCAAAGTTTGCTATGGAATATAAGGACATGCCAACACTTGGCTTTACTCATTTCCAGCCAGCACAGACAACAACTGTAGGTAAGAGAGCTACACTTTGGCTTCAGGACCTTATGATGGACCTTGAAGACCTTGAATTCCAGATTTCAAAGGCAAAACTTAGAGGTGCTAAAGGTACAACAGGTACTCAGGCAAGTTTTATGGAGCTTTTTGATGGAGATACAGATAAGGTTAAAGCTCTTGACAAAATGGTTGCTGCAAAAATGGGCTATGATAACTGCTTTGCAGTAACAGGTCAGACTTACCCAAGAAAGCTTGACTCACAGGTGCTTAATGTATTAAGCTCAATAGCTCAGAGTGCTTTTAAATTCAGCAACGATATAAGACTTCTTCAGCATCTTAAAGAAATTGAAGAGCCTTTTGAAAAGAGCCAGATTGGTTCATCTGCTATGGCTTACAAGAGAAACCCAATGAGAAGCGAAAGAATTGGTTCTCTTGCAAGATACGTTATAGCAGACGCTATTAACCCAGCTATTACAGCTTCAACACAGTGGTTTGAAAGAACACTTGACGACTCTGCAAACAAGAGAATAAGCGTTCCAGAAGCATTCCTTTGCATAGACGCTATACTTATACTTTACAGAAATGTTGTTGATGGTCTTGTTGTATATCCTAAAGTAATTGAACAGCACCTTAATAACGAGCTTCCATTTATGGCAACAGAAAACATAATGATGGACGCTGTTAAGAAGGGCGGAAACAGACAGGAACTTCACGAAAAAATCAGACAGCATTCTATGGACGCTGGACGTACTGTAAAGGTAGAAGGTAAGCCAAATGACCTTCTTGAAAGAATTGCAGCAGACCCATCTTTTGGTCTTACACTTGAAGAACTTAGACCAATTATGGATGCAAGAAACTTTGTAGGAAGAGCTCCACAGCAGACAGAAGAATTTGTAAACAATATTGTAAAACCTGTGCTTGAAGCTAATAAAGACCTTATTGAAGCAGAAGGAGAAGGCGTAAGAGTATAATATAAATTTAAGCAGAAAATAACCTCATCTTTTAGGTGGGGTTATTTTTGTGCATATAATGAACAGTTGAAAAAATAGGTGTTATAGTATATACTTTACAAAGTGAATTTTAGTTTTTTATAATTTAAAACAGGGTGATTACATGGAAGCGTACTCAGGATTTGCACCTATATATGATTTGTTTATGGGTGATGTTGATTATGATAGCTGGGCTGAATACATAAAAAATATTTGGGAAAAATATGGCAAAAACCCAAAGCTTATTGCAGAACTTGGCTGTGGAACAGGCAACATAACAGGCAGACTCTCCCAAATGGGTTATGACATGATAGGTATAGATATTTCTGAAGAAATGCTTTTGGAGGCAAAAGAAAAGGCATTTGATGAGGGTTTGGAAATACTGTACCTTCTTCAGGATATGACAGAGTTTGAGCTTTTTGGAACAGTTGATGTAATAATAAGTACATGCGACAGCATGAACTATATTACAGAAAAAGACGACCTTCTTAAGGTTTTTAAACTTGTTAATAACTACTTAGACCCAAAAGGTCTTTTTATATTTGACCTTAACACAGAGTATAAGTTTAAAAATATACTTGGTGAAAACAGCTTTTCACAAACAGATGAAGATGCTGCGTATATTTGGGAAAATACCTATGACGAAGAAAGTAAAATTAACGAATATTACGTAAATTTCTTTGTAAAGGATGAAGAAACAGGTCTTTATGACAGGATAGAAGAGTGTCACTATGAAAAGGCTTATGACATTGAAGAGATAAAAGAGCTTATAAATAAAAGCGGCATGGATTTTGTTGCAGCTTTTGATGCCTTTACATTTAATGAGCCTAATGAAAAAAGCGAAAGAATTTGCATAGTGGCTATGGAAAAAGGAAAATAAGGAGATGTGTTATATGAAAGATTTTATATTAAGAGCAACAGCTGCCGACGGAGCTATAAGAGCTTTTGCCTGCAACTCAACAGAAACTGTTGAAACTGCAAGAAAGATACATGATACAACACCTGTTGCAACAGCAGCCCTTGGCAGACTTATGGCTGCTGGTGCCATGATGGGTGCAATGCTTAAAGGTGATAATGATAAGCTTACACTTCAGATAAAAGGCGATGGCCCATTACAGGGTATACTTGTTACAGCCAATGGTAATGTTGATGTAAAGGGCTATGTTTTTGACCCTACAGCAGACGTTCCTGACAAATATCCAGGAAAGCTTGATGTTGCAGGTGCTGTTGGTAATGGTTCATTAAGAATTATAAAGGACATCGGTCTTAAAGAGCCATATTCAGGCACAATTGAACTTATAAGCGGCGAAATTGCAGAAGACCTCACATATTACTTTGCAAAAAGCGAGCAGACACCATCGGCTGTTGGTCTTGGCGTACTTGTTGATACAGACAGAACTGTAAGACAGGCAGGCGGCTTTATTATACAGCTTATGCCAGATGCTCCAGATGAAGTTATTGATAAGCTTGAAGACAGCATAAACCATGTGCCATATATAACAGACCTTATGGATATGGGCAAAACAACAGAAGAAATACTTGAAATGATACTTGGTTCACTTGACCTTAAAAATACAGACAAAATACCTTTAAATTATAAATGCGACTGTTCAAGAGAAAGAGTAGAGCAGGCTCTTATAAGCATTGGCAAAAAAGACCTTGCTAAAATAGCTATGGAAGATAAAAAAGCAGAAATTAAATGCCATTTCTGTAATAAGGTTTATAACTTTGATGAAAATGACCTTATGAATCTTCTTAATGAGGCTATGTCAAAATAAATGATATTTTTGTTGGTATACAGAAATATAAAAGTATGATAAAATATTATGGTATAAATTTCTAACGAAAGGACGGATTTTAAAATGGCAAATCCAGTTGTAACATTTAAAATCAATGACGAAGACATTATAAAAGTTGAGCTTTACCCAGAAGTAGCTCCAAATACAGTTAATAACTTTATTTCACTTGTAAAAAGCGGTTTTTATAACGGCCTTACATTCCACAGAGTAATAAGTGGATTTATGATTCAGGGTGGATGCCCAAATGGTAATGGTATGGGTGGCCCAGGATACTCAATCAGAGGCGAATTTAACCAGAACGGTTTCAAAAACGACCTTAAACATACAGAAGGCGTTATTTCTATGGCAAGAGCTATGATGCCTAACTCAGCAGGCAGCCAGTTCTTTATTATGCACAAAACATCTCCACACCTTGACGGTGCTTATGCTGCTTTTGGTAAAGTTACAGAAGGTATGGAAGTAGTAAACAAAATTGCTCGTGTAGCTACAGACAGAATGGATAAGCCATTAGAACCAGTTGTAATGACAGAAGTTACAGTTGATACATTTGGCGTTGATTACCCAGAAGTTGAAAAATGCTAATATAAATAAAAAAACTCCCGCAGGAATTTAATTTTCTGCGGGAATTTTTCGTTTTCAGAAAAAATTTATTTTCTGAATGATTTGCAGTCTGTGCACTGGTCTTCTGTTGGGTTCATTTCGTGTGTGCCTACTGTGATGCAGTTTAAAGAACAGTAGTTTTCGTTTTTACAATGGTTTTTGCACTGCTGAACTGTACATTTGATACTTGGGTTTGCTGACATTAAAAATCGCCTCCTAAAATTTGATTGCAATTGTAGTATGTGCTTATTTGAAAAAAATATTTATGTTTTTTAAAAAAATAAAAATTACTATATATGTCGCTTTTATTTTGACAATGTTTATATTATTGGAAAATATAAAATATAATTTGTTTATGATAAATTGGTTTGTGTTTTATATAAAACTTATAAAATTATATTATTTTAAAATAAAAAAGAGGAAGTTTATAACAAATGTCGAATAATAAATAACATAGTATTTAAAAATAATTATTAAAATAATTCTTTTTTTAAATGAATTTTTTTGATACAAACGGAGGTCGATGTTTATGAAAACTTATGGTACAGGTGAAGTTAGAAATATTGTCGTTTTGGGTCACAGCGGCTGCGGTAAAACAACCGTAACGGAATCAGCCCTTTTCTTCTCTGGCGCAACAAAGCGTTTTGGAAGCACTGCAGAGGGAAATACCGTAAGTGACTATGACCCAGAAGAAATTAAAAGACACGTTTCCATTCAGACATCAGTTATACCTGTTGAATGGAAAGGTACAAAAATTAATTTTATTGACACTCCTGGTTATTTTGACTTTGTAGGTGAAGTTAAATCTTCACTTGCAGCAGCTGACGTAGCATTGATTGTTGTTTCTGGTAAGGCTGGCCCAGAAGTTGGAACAGAAAAAGCTTGGGACTACTGCGAAGAAATGGGTATTCCAAGAATAATACTTGTAAACCAGATGGACGATGAAAATGCTGACTTTAACAGAACATTAGGTCAGATGCGTAAGAAATTTGGTAAGGCTATAGCTCCTTTCCAGATTCCTCTTAGAGATGACGATGGAAAATTTGCAGGCTTTATTAACTGTATTGAAAGATATGCAAGAATTATTACAGCAGGTGATAGCCCTAACGGTAAAGTTCTTGCAGATGCTGAAGTTCCTGATATTATGTCAGGCGAAGTAGAAAGCCTTAGAAACATGCTTATTGAAGCAGCAGCAGAAGCTGATGATGAGCTTCTTGAAAAATTCTTCAATGATGAAGAACTTACTGAAGAAGAAATTTACAAAGGTCTTAATGAAGGTATTAATCAGGGTCTTGTAGCACCTGTTCTTTGTGGAGCTGTAAACCTTCACTATGGTACAAAAGTGCTTATGGACACAATTGTAAAATACATACCTGCATCAAATGTTTGCAGACCTGTTATAGAATGTATAGATGCTAAAACAAACGAAGCTACAGAAAGAAAATGCGATGTAAACGAACCTTTCTCAGCTTTAGTATTTAAAACAATAGCTGACCCATATATTGGCCGTCTCAATAT
>CALWHO010000008.1 GCA_944380405.1 uncultured Lachnospiraceae bacterium | reverse complement strand
TGCTCAAAAAAGAAGTAGAAAACAGATTGCTTGAAGGTCATACATACGAGGATATTGCAGACTATCTAAAAAAAATGGGGCAGGATATTCATTATTCTACTGTAGCACGATATGGAAAGCCTTTTTTGGAAAAGTTTGAGTCGGTTCGTATGGCAAAGGATTATGCCCAGCTTTTAGCTGAAGATAATCCAGATAGACCAACAACAGAACTTCATGAAGCAAATAATGCTCTTGTAAGCCAGATGATTATGGAGGCAATAATTGATCCAGATGTGTCATCTGAAGATAAACTTAAAGCTGCAAAAGATATTGCTGCTTTACAGAGAGCTCAGGTTGCCAATGAAAAACTGAAAATTGACAGCAGAAAGGCACAAGGTGAAGTTAAAGCTGCTTTAAGTAAATTAAAAGAACAAGTTTATTCAGAAATAGGATCTCATTATCCTGATATAGCAGAAGCAATTATAAAGATTGCAGACGAAATTGAACAAAACAGCTGCACAATGAAATAAGCCATTTAAAGCCGATTTTAAGGGTATCAAAAACAATGTGATAAATTGACCTATAATAAAACTGTTAAAGGCAGTTAAAGGTATTTTAATAAATATTAAAGGGTATGTCTATTTATATAAAATGGCATATATCAAAATTAGCCTTACTATGCCCAAAAATAAACCGACAAAAATGGGAAGTGATTATATTGAAAGATTGGAAGGAGCAAACAAAAGCTCTTTTTTTTATTGAGAAATTAAATATAACCGAAATTTCAAATATTACAGGAGTAAATAGAAAGAGTATTTCAAAGTATTTAAAATCTATTAAAGGTTATACAGATGAGATTGAACGTCGTAAAAATGAAAATTTAGATAAACGCAAAGAATATAAGAGAAACTGGGACAGGAAAAATAGACCTAACAGATACAGTGTTGTAAACGGAGAAACTATAAGGCGTGAACATGATATTGCTGCTGCAATACTCTCCAGAGAAAAATATCATTAAAGAACCCGACGAACAAGGGCGGAGAAGCCGTTTTGCTGTAGGCTGCATTCAGAGAAAAGAGGCATGGATTATGAGTTTTGTACTTGAGTTTAAAGAAGCTTTTACAAGTTTTAAACGAGACTCCGATTCAAATAAGATATCTGATGAAAAAATAAAAAGTATAATTGCACCATCATTTTATGAAGTCGATGAAGATTTGAAAAAAGGTCTTCATACACATTACTGGTTAAAGGGTGGGCGTGGATCAACGAAATCATCATTTATTTCAATCGAAATAATTAAAGGAATAATGAGCGATAAACTTGCAAATGCTGTAGTGCTGAGAAAGGTTGCAGATACATTACAGGGAAGTGTGTATGAGCAGCTCCTTTGGGCAATAGCAGCACTTGGTGTTGAAGGTGATTGGAAGGAAACAAAAAGCCCTTTAAGACTGGAATATATAAAGACAGGACAGAGAATTATTTTTAAAGGTGCTGATAAGCCTAAAAAAATAAAGTCTACAAAATTTAAGACAGGTTACTGCAAATATATATGGTACGAAGAAACTGATGAATTTGGTGGTATGAGTGAGATACGAAATATAAACCAGTCTCTTATGCGAGGGGGAGATAAATTTTTTGTTTTTTATTCTCTCAACCCACCAAAGAGTCAACGTAGTTGGACAAATAAAGAGATGCTTGAAGAACGACCTGATAAACTTGTACACCATAGTACATATCTTACTGTTCCTGCGGACTGGCTTGGAGAGCAATTTATAACAGAGGCAGAGCATTTAAAAATAACAAAGCCAGATAATTATCGTCATGAGTATCTTGGTGAAGTTATTGGAACGGGTGGCGAAATATTTACTAATCTTACAATTCGAAAAATTGAAGACAGTGAAATTAAAGTATTTGATAAAATATCAAGAGGTCTTGACTGGGGATATGCCAGTGATCCGATGCATTATACAGTAAACCATTATGATAAGAGAAGAAGACGTCTTTATATATTTTTTGAAATACATAAGGTTGGTATGAGCAATCGAAAAGCAGCTGAGTTGATAAAAAAAGAAAATAAGTACAATAAGCCTGTTATATGTGACTCTGCTGAGCCTAAGAGTATTGCCGAGATTAGAAGTTATGGCATTAATGCTGTAGGAGCCAAAAAAGGACCAGACAGTGTTGAGTACGGCATAAAGTGGTTGCAAGATCTGGAAGAAATAATAATTGATCCTGTTAGATGCCCTGAAACTTTCAAAGAGTTTAATAACTATGAACTTGAAAGCGATGGTGATGATGGTTTTAAAGCACGTTTTCCTGATAAAAATAATCATTCTATTGATGCTGTAAGGTATAGCAGAGAGCAAGATATGAAAAATATTAGAATTAGATAAGGGGGTGCTAAGGTGTATTTAACAGTAACAGATGTCATTAACATGAAAATCAGTATGGATAAAATAATAAATGACAGTGAAATAATTAAAACTATAATAAGCGAAGATTCATTAAGTGTTCAAAAAAAGCTAATGAAAACAGCGGAAAAATATTATGTCGGTGAGCATGATGTGCTTTTGAAAAACTTTAATTCAAGTACGGTAACAGAAACAGATGAATATGAAAATGAGCATGAGAAAAAATTTGTAAATCCTAATGCCTCAAACCATCATAATATAGCTCCATTTCATAGAGTGTTGGTTGACCAAAAAGTATCATACCTTTTATCAAGAGAGCCTTCAATATCTGTTGATGGCTCATCAGATGATGAACACATAAAGGAATATGAAAAAATGCTTTGTAAGTTTTGTGATGAAGGATTTAATGAAAAAATGCAAGTCTTATTGACAGGTGCAAGTAATCATGGATTTGAGGCAATACATGTATATTATGATGAGAACGGCAATTTAAAATATTGTGTTGTTCCAGCAGATGAACTTATTCCTATATATGACACAAATTATCAGACAGAGCTTCAGGCTGTAATAAGGTATTATACTATAGTGATAACAAAAAACGGCAGAAAATATATGCGTCATAAAGTTGAGTGGTGGACTGAAAACGACGTAACATACTACGAAGAAAATGATATGAACGGATATATATTAAATTCATCTTTGCAGTATAATCCAGCACCTCATTGGTGGGAATTTATATTAAATGACGGTATTGTAAAAGAAAAAAAGCCACATTCATGGGGCAGAGTACCATTTATAATACTTAAAAACAATGAAAAATTAACAACTGATCTACAGTGTATAAAAGGGCTTATTGATGCCTACGATATATTATCGTCTCAGGGAACAAACAATTTTATAGATCTTGTGGAACTTTACTGGGTTATTCAGGGTTATGGAGGAGAAACTGCAGGTGCAATAGCAAAAAAACTTCAGATAAATAAAGCCGTAAATATTTCTGATTCATCAGGAACTGTAGATGCAAAACAAGTACAGCTACCAGTTGATGGGCGAATTTCATTTATGAAAATGCTCAGAAAGGACATATTTAATTTTGGCATGGGAATTGATGTTGATGATGAATCATTTGGACAAGCTCCCAGTGGAGTAAGCCTTAAATTCAGATATGCTCAACTGGATTTAAAATGCGGCAAAGTTATTCCAGGACTTAAGCGATGTATAAAAGAGCTTCTTAAGTTTGTTACAGATGATTATAATATGCGTTATGGAACAGATTATGACAGTTCTCTTATAAACGTAAGTATTAATATTAATCGAATTACTAATGATTCGGAAACGGTACAAATGATAAAGGAATCTGTTGGAATAGTTTCAAAAGAAACGCTTCTTGCAAAACATCCATTTGTTGATGATGTTAATGACGAATTGCTCAGGCTTGAAAGTGAGGAGAATAAAGAAAATAATAAGTTTTTAAGTTACCCTCCGTTTAACAAGCGTTTATCAGGTGGTGAAACTGATGAATAATGGTGAATATTGGTCAAACCGTATGGAACTGCTTAATGAAAATCTGCTTAATAAGGCGGAGGATTATGAGCAGCATTTTATTATCAGTTATCAAAATGCTATTAATGAAATACAAAAGGAGATAAATAATTTTTACAGCCGTTTTGCCAAAGATAATAAAATCTCATATCTGGAGGCTAAAAAAAGACTTTCTTTAAAAGAAAGAAGTCAATTTAGAATGGATATTGATGAATACATAAAAAAGGCACAGCAACATGGACTTAGTAATGAATGGATTAAAACGCTTAATAATGCTGCAACAACATCGCAGATAGATAGACTTGAAAGCCTACAGATACAGATGCGACAGCAAATAGAGTTGTTGGAAAAGGATAAAGTTGATACATTAAAAACAATTGCTTCTGAAATATATGAAGAAGGATATTACAGAGCAATATATGAATTGCAAAAAGGTATGGGGATTGGGCAGGCATTTTCTATACTGGATACAAAAGCAATAGAAAAAGTATTGTCAAAACCTTGGACAATTGATGGAAAAACATTCTCGGATAGAATATGGGAAGACAAACAGGCACTTTTAAACAGCCTTCAAACAACATTTACTCAAAGTATAATAAGCGGAACATCACCCGAAAAAATAGTAAATAGTATTGTAAAAAAATGGGAAGTAATCGTTCGGCAACGTGGCGACTTGTACTTACAGAAAGTGCTGCTTTCGCATCATCAGCACAATATGACAGCTATAAAGAACTTGATGTTGAATTTTTTGATGTTCTTGTTACACTGGATGAGAAAACATGTGAAACTTGCAGCGGTCATGAAAGGGCAGGACCTCTTCCAATAAGCGAATATAGTGTTGGGGTAACAGCTCCACCGTTTCATCCGTGGTGTCGTTGCACAACGATACCTCATTTCAATGATGAGTTTACGGCAGATGAACAAAGAGCTGCAAGAGGAAAAGATGGCAAAACATATTATGTTCCTGGAAACATGACATATGATGAGTGGAAAAGCAAATTTGTATATGGAAATATAAACAACGCTTCTTTTATCCATGTAAAAAATGCTTCAGTTATATCTAAAGATATAATTGAAAAATTAAATCAAGAGTTTAAGTTGATGCCTGAAAGTCATAAGAATATAATAAAATCAACCGTTAGAGAAATAGAGCTTATAACAAGTGGAAATTCAAGATTTAATAGAAAAACTGGTGTTTTATATTTGGATAAAGATTTTATTGAGGGTGAACTTATACACGAGTTTGGTCATGCTATAGAAACTCGGCTTGATCTTTACCATAATGAGGAATTTTTAAAAGTTCTTAATAATAGACTTGAGGATATAACACCGTTTGATATAATAGATGATGAAGATAGTTTTATCATACCTGTCCAAAGATTAGAAAGCGATAAATTTATTTCTGAATATCAAGGATTTTTATATGAAACAGATATAGATGGAAATGAAAGAATTAATGATTTTTCTTTAAATACTAAATGTCTTGGTGAATATTTTAGTGAAGGTTATAGGGTGTATTTAACTAATCCTGAATTGTTAAAAAGTAAGGATATAGATTTGTATAATTTTATAAATAAGAAGCTGGTGAATAAATGAGTTTAGGAAAAAACATTGTTAATGAACTTTTAAATGCAAAGACAGAATTTCAATTTATACAGATTATACTTAGAGAAAATATTCCAACAAAAGATTGGCGTAGCGAACCGAATATAAAAGAACGATATGAGTATCTAAAAAAGAATGCTGGTATATCGGTTTATGACAATATCGGTTATCTGAGAAAGAAAAAGAATTGATGTGACTATATTGTAAATTTTAAAGAATATATTTGAAATTTAGACCTTTAATGGGTCTTTTTTTATTGTTTAAAATAGGGGGTGAATATATTGAAAATACGAGTGCTTATAAATTAATAGAGGAGGTGATCCGCTTATCTCGATGTTGACCGCATCGTAAAAAAATAGGTCTTTTTTTATTAGAAAAATGATAGGAGGCAATTTAAATGGAAAAAGAAAAAATAATTGAGCTTGGAATTGATGAAGAAAAGGCTGAAAAAATTATGGAAATTTATTCGGAAAGCGTTAAAAATATGGTGTCTAAAGATGAACTTACAGCCGCAAATAAAACTATAAGTCAGTTAAGAGAAACTGTTAAAGAGTTTGATGGTGTAGATGTTGAACAGTTAAAAAAAGACATTTCAGGCTGGGAGACAAAATACAATACGGACATTACAAACATAAAAAAGAATAACGCAGTAGATATGGCAATAGTTCAGGCTAAGGGCAAAAATCCAAAAGCTATAAAGGCATTGCTTGACATGGACAAAATAAAACTTAAAGATGACGGTACGCTTGATGGCTTTAATTTAGAAGAACTTAAGAAAAGTGATGGTTATCTTTTTGACACAGAGGAAAAAAAGTATACAGGAACAGGTTTTGAAGCTGGTGCTGGAAATAAGCAGAATGAAAACGACGTGTTTATATCAGCTGCAATGACTGCAGCAGGAATTAAAAAATAAAAGGAGGATTATTATATGGCAAACAGTATTGGATTAGCAGGAAAGTTTCTTCCTGTTATTGATGGGATTTACAAAGAAAATGCGGTAACAAATATATTAGACACACCAACATTAGACTTTGGCGGTGTAAATGAGGTTAAAGTGCTTAAGGTAAGCACAACAGGTCTTGGTGATTACTCAAGGTCTACTGGCTACCCTAAAGGTGATGTTACAGCTACATGGGAAACAATGAAACTTACAGAAGAAAGAGGTAAGGAAATTTCCATTGACAGAATGGATAATGAAGAAACTCTTGGAATGACATTTGGTGCTGTTACAGGTAACTTTATGAAAGAACAGGTTGTGCCGGAGCTTGATGCCTATAGATTTGCTAAATATGCTTCTGCAAGTAATATTTTAACAACAGATGGAGCAGCTCTTACAAAGGACACAGTAATAAATGCAATAGATACAGCAGTAACTGAAATGGATGGGGCAGAGGTTCCAGCAGAGGGCAGAATACTTTTTGTTAACAGCGACCTTAAAATTGCATTAAATCAGGCTTTAAGCAGAAGATGGGCTTCTGACAAGGAAGTAAATACAGTGCTTGAAGGCTACAACGGTATGAAAATTATATACGTGCCAAAAACAAGATTTTATACACAGATAGACCTTAATGATGGTTCAGAAAACTGGGGATTTGCAAAGAGTGCCAGCGGTGCGGCAATTAACTTTATGATTGTCCATCCGTCAGCCGTTATGCAGGTGCCAAAGTTTGTGCTTCCTAAAATATTTGACCCTGACACTAATCAGGAAAAGGACGCTTGGAAGTTCCAGTTCAGACTTTACCACGATGCTTTTGTGTATGAAAACAAAACAAAAGGTATCTACTTACACAAGGCTACTGTATAAGGCGGTGATTTTATGAAAATACGTAAAGGCGGAATTTCAAGAAACATTGATAAAAAAAGGTTTAATGAGTATAAAGCCAAAGGCTATGAAATTGTTGAGGAACCCAAAGAGTTATCCGAAGATAAAGAAGTTGCTTCAGAGGACGATGAAATAAAATCGGAAACAAGTGATAAGTCTGAAGAAGTAGAAGCAAATGAAGCTCCTGAAACAAATGAAAGTTCTGAAGATGAAGAGGAACACAGCACAGATGAGCTTGAGAAAATGACAGTTGCAGAGCTTAAGGTTTTTGCAGAGAATAACGACATTGATTTAGATGGTGCAACAAAAAAGGCTGATATATTAAAGGTTATAACAGGCAGGGTGTGGTAAGTATGCTTGAAGAACTTAAAATGCTTTTAGGTATTACAGACGACAGCAAAGATATGATACTGCAGTTTACAATTGACAATGTGACGGACATGGTCCTTAACTACTGTAATATAGATAAACTGCCTGAAAAGCTGGAAAATGTTGTTTTAAGTATGTGTGTTGACAAATACAGAGCCGAAAGTTTTGGAAGTGAAGAAGTAAAAGCACCTGTAAAGAGCATATCTGAGGGAGATGTAAGCGTCTCCTTCGGCTCCTCTTATTCTGTTTCAGATAACCCAAGTATGGAGTTTTTAAATGGATATAAGGTGCAGCTTGACAGGTTTAGGAGAATTGGCAGGTGGTAAAATGAGTTTATTTGATTGTTTAAAAGGTCCAGCAGAAAGGTTATACGATAAAAAATGTACGGTATATGAGTACATCTCTGGAAGAGATACAGAAACAGGTATTGATTATGCAGGTGAAGAAGTAAAGTATACAGATGTACCATGCAGAATAAGTTATAAAACCGTTTCTGCAGCTAATGAAACTGACACAGGCTCTTCAATTACACAGAGTATAAGCCTTTTTTGTTCTCCTGAATACGACATATTGCCAGGAAGCAAAATATCATGCCAAGGTATAATTTATAAGGCTTCCGGAGAGCCAGCAAAGTATGTTTCACATCAAAGAATAGAGCTTACACTTGAAAGGGAATGGGCATAAATGGCAAGAAACGGTTTTGATGTAAGGGAACTTAAAAAGTTCAGAGATAACCTTGTGGAGCTGGAGAAAAATATCGACAGTGTTATTGAGGACTGTGCCAAGGAGCTGGCAGCAAGGCTCATAAGGGAAGTCAAGAAAAGGACTCCAACAGATACTGGTAATTTAAGACGAAACTGGCAAGTAACTGATGTAACTAAAGATGGCTTTACATACACCATAATGGTTATAAACCAAACAGAGTATGCAATATATGTTGAATATGGTCACAGACAGCAGCCAGGACGATATGTGCCAGCAATAAACAGGAGATTAAAAAAAGGTTGGGTGCCAGGTCAATTTATGATGACTATATCTGCAGATGATATACAGCGAAAAGCTCCTCAAATTGTCGAGAAGATAATAGCCAGAAAGCTGGGGGAATATTTCAAATGATAAATGACATTATAAAAGGCGTTGCAAAAGCCATAAGAAATGAGTTTGGCGAGAACTGCCGCATATATACAGATGAAGTTAAACAGGGATTAAAAGAGCCTTGTTTTTTTATTTCGACCTTAAATCCGCAAATGAAGCAGATGCTTGGCAAAAGATACATTATAAGCTGTCAGGTTATGGTGCAGTACATTACAGAGGGTGGAAAGGCAGAATGTAATGAAGTTGCTATGAGGCTTTTTGAAGTACTTGAGCTTATAACTGTGTCAGGTGATTTGGCAAGGGGCAAAAATATGTCATATGAGGTGTCTAACGGTGTTTTAAGCTTTAGTGTAAGCTATGACATATTTGTATATAAGACAGAGGAAGCAAAGGACTATATAGAAAGTATTGAGCAGAGAACGGAGGTGCAAAATGGCTGAAAAAGAAGTAACAAAAACAGTTAAGTTTACAAAAGAACAGCTAAAAAACGCAAAGGAATTTGCTGCTTTTAGAGATGTTATAGAGACTGTTGTAAAGGAAGATGAAAAACTTACAAAGGCAGAATGCAGGAAAAGGATTGATGGATTTTTAAAGAAAGAGGTGAAATAACATGGCATTAGGCGGCGGAACATTTTTAACTCAGAATAAGGTTTTGCCTGGGTCTTATATAAATTTTGTATCTGTAAATAAGGCATCAGCAAATCTTTCTGAAAGAGGTTATGCAGCAATGGGTCTTGAGCTTGACTGGGGCGTTGAGAACGAAATATTTGAGGTTACAAACGGAGATT
>CALWHO010000007.1 GCA_944380405.1 uncultured Lachnospiraceae bacterium | reverse complement strand
GGACATCTTTTTCCACCATGGCAAAAGGTCGAGTTAATTTCATAAACATTCCTCCAGACAGAAAAAGACCACACAGAGAGGATTTTTCCTCTTTCTGTGTGGTCTTTTGACCTAAGACAGATGATATAAACAATGATATTTGCTAACAAAATGCTAACAAACCAACACAAAACCTGCTTTTTTCTCTGGCTGGACAAAAGCCTGAATTTTTGCTGTTCTCTGCCGTGAAACCCAGTGTTTTCAAGGCTTTGCGCCATCATTTGTTAACACAAACAAGCACCAAAAAACACTGGAAATCCCTCACCCCAAAAGACTCGAAATCAGTTTGTCGTTAATAGCGGCACGTGGGTTCGAAGCCCACCATCTCCGCTTATGTAAGCCTTAATTTATCAAGGCTTATTTTTTATTTATTGAATTTATTATGTCTATAATTACATTTAAAACTTTTTGACAAGTATGTTGATTTATCAAGCCTTCCTTAGCATAAGCTGAAATACATAATTTGTTATATTCCATTTTTGCAGTTATAACTGCAAAATTCATATTTAGAAATCCGGATTTAGTAATTGCTGAACATTCCTCATTAGATTTATCTATTTCGATTATTTCTCCAATTTCATGAAAAATACTGACGAGAGTATCGAAATCTATATGGTCAACAACTATTTTTTCTGATTTTACTGGAAGCTTTTTATTTATTTTTTTAAAAGTATATTTTCTCCTCCAACACCTTCGGCTAAAGCATAAAGAGCATCACATAATATTTTGTCTATATCTTCTTTCGTAATCATAATTTTACACCTCCATAAAATGTGCAGTTATAAAAAATTATACATGATAAAAATAAAAAAATCCATATATTTCACATTTAAATTATAATAATATGGTGTTTTTTAATACTATATAGTATTATTTAATTACATAAAGACATAACATACGAGGTGCTTAATATGGAAAACAACAATTTAATATTCAGAGATGCTGTGGAAAATGACATTCCTCTTGTATTGCAGTTTATAAAGGATTTAGCAGAGTACGAGAAAATGTCAAATGATGTTGTGGCTACGGAAGAGCTTTTAAAAGAATGGTTATTTGAAAAGAAAATAGCTGAAGTTATATTTGCGGTGGCAGATGGAAAAGAAGTAGGTTTTGCTTTATTTTTCCATAATTTTTCAACATTTGTTGGAAGAGCTGGGCTTTATCTTGAAGATGTGTTTATATACCCTCAGTTTAGAGGCTATGGCTATGGAAAAGCTATTTTGAAAAAGCTTGCTCAAATAGCAGCAGAAAGAAACTGCGGCAGATTTGAATGGTGCTGTCTTGACTGGAACAAACCAAGTATAGATTTTTATATGTCTTTGGGTGCAAAACCTATGGATGAATGGACAATATACAGATTAGACGAAGAAGGTATAAAAAAACTTGCTTTTGAATAATTTACATATCCTTTTTTGAAACCCTTTAAGTTGTTTTGCTGTCATAATATGGTGAAGAACTGTTAATTTGGATGAAGGAGGGAAGCAAAGTATGGAAGACGGTAAAATTATAGATCTTTATTTTTGCCGATCAGAAAGAGCACTGCTGGAAACAGAGAATAAGTATGGTAAGCTTTGCCGTGCAATTTCTTATAATATTTTAAATAATATTGAAGATTGCGGAGAAATTGTAAATGACGCATATATGAAGCTTTGGAATACGATACCTCCCGAAAGGCCACAAAATTTTTTGGCATACATATCAAAAATAACAAGGAATCTTTCCATTAATGCATACTATAAAAAAAGAGCTCAAAAAAGAGGTGGAGGCGAAACAGATGTCCTTCTTGATGAGCTTGAAGAATGTATAAGCAGTGCCGCTGATGTGGAAGAAAAAATAATAAGAGACGAAAGAAAAAAAGAGTTGGAATATACTTTAAATAATTTTTTAAAATGTCTTGAAGAAGAAAACAGAAATATATTCATACGAAGATATTTTTTTGCCGATTCTGTTAAGGATATTGCTGAAAGATATGGCAAGCCAGAAGGCAGTATTAAATCCATGCTTTACCGTGACAGACAAAAGTTAAAAAGGTATTTGGAAAAAGAGGGTGTTGTTGTATGAATAATATGGATTTATTTGAGGCTTTTAACGGAATTGATGATGAGTTTATAGAGGCTGCATCTAAAATGCCGGAAAAGAAGAAGAAAAACATAAGTTTTAAAATGTGGGCTATTTCTGCTGCATGTATATGCGTAATAATTTCTATGACAAGTATAACATTTGCTGTTGATTACATGGAAAAAGAGCAAAATGAACTTTATATAAGGCATCTGACAAATGATGTTTTAGAGTTCAATTATCCTGAAAATGGATACGAAATAAGCGAAAATAATTCTGCAAACAGACATTTTGATGCAGATAAATTTTTCTCTGGATTAAACAGCGATGACAATTTATCTGTTTATGTATCAATAAACAGACTTATAGAATGTTATAACAATCCTAACCTTAGACAGGAAGCAATAGAAAAGATTACACCGTTTTTAAAAAGCCAAACTCCAAAAATAGCAGAAGCTGCTGACTTTGCTCTTGATATACTTACTCAGAAGTTTGAAAGTCCATATCTTTATGAAATGGCTGATGGAAAATATGTCTATGCTCCATTCCCAAATTACAGTGATTACGGCAGCCATAATGTTTTGCTTTGTATAGACGGAGAAAAGATATACAAGGTGTTTAGTTTTACAGAGCCTTCAGAATTTATTTCTGAAATATCAGTATCACCTGATGGCAAGCTTGTTGCTGTTGCTACATGCTCATACAAAAGCTCTTTTGTTACAGTTTTCGATATTGAAAATGGGCTTGTAAGTCATGAAATTGTAGGCAGTGCAAGAATTATGTGTGCTAACGACAATGGAGAAGATGCTTTAATAAGTGTTGACGGTGAAACTTACTGTGATGCAAGAAGCTTAACATGGAAAGATAATGATACAGTTTCAT
>CALWHO010000006.1 GCA_944380405.1 uncultured Lachnospiraceae bacterium | reverse complement strand
AAAACAATAATATAAAACCTTATGTGAATAATATATCAGAAAATATTCAAAAATCATCAAGCTATAATTTAGACTTTTCCGATGTAAAAGGACAGGAAAATGTAAAGCGTGCCATGGAAATTGCTGCTGCCGGATACCATAATCTCCTTATGATAGGGCCTCCTGGCTCAGGCAAAACAATGCTTGCCAAAAGGCTGCCTTCAATAATGCCTGACCTTACATTTGACGAGTGCATAGAAATAACAAAAATATACAGTGTATCAGGTCTTTTGAAAAATAAAAACGTACTTATAAACCAAAGGCCATTCCGTTCACCTCATCATACAATTTCTCCTGCTGCACTTACAGGTGGCGGCAAAATACCACACCCAGGCGAAATATCACTTGCTCATAAAGGTACACTTTTTCTTGATGAGCTGCCTGAATTTAAACGCTCTGCACTGGAAATTATGCGTCAGCCATTAGAAGATAAATGCGTAACAATATCCCGTGTAAACGGCACTATTACATACCCTGCTGACTTTATGCTTGTGGCAGCCATGAATCCATGCCCTTGCGGATACCTTGGCGACGGTGATAAATGTCACTGCACATTAAACGAGATTTCAAAATACACAGGAAAAATAAGCGGTCCACTTCTTGACAGAATAGACATTCAGGTTGAAGCATCATCAATAAAATATACTGACCTTGAAAATAGTGAGAAAGCTGAATCTTCAGCCGAAATTAAAAAAAGAGTATCTGCTGCCCATAAAATACAGCTTGAAAGATACAAAAATGACGGCATTCACTTTAATTCACAGCTTACACCGCCTTTAATTGAAAAATACTGTGTACTTGGAGAAAAAGAAAAAGAGATACTTAAAAAAGCATTTGACAGGCTTAATTTAAGCGCCAGAGGCTACCACAAAATACTTAAAGCTGCCAGAACAGCAGCAGACCTTGACGGAAGTGAAAACATAACTACAAAACACATACTGGAAATAATACAGTACAGAAGTCTTGACAGAAAATATATGTTTTAAATTAAAAAAACCGCTATGCACTTAAATAAATGCATAACGGTTTTATTTTTAGCTTTTTTTATGGAAATTGTTATATATTGAGTCCTTTGAAAATGATATAAACTCGTTTAATGCCTGAGTCATATATCTGTTTTTCTTGTGAGCAAATACTATATTTCTTTTGCTAAGCTTGCCACCTAATTTATAGAAAACAACTTCTGTTCTTGGATAGCCGTATGTTATAATCTTGTCTGTAACAAATGCTATACCCATATCCATGCAGGCAATATTATAGCTTGTCATAATCTGGTCAAGATACATATGTACCTTAGGCATAAATCCTGCTTCGTTGCACATCATAATTGCTCTTTCGCCAGTATCATTTCCTTTTCTAAGAAGAAGGAACTCTTCATTTGCAAATCTGCTTAAATCAACAGCAGGGAAATCATCGCTTAAATGTTTTTTCTGTTTTATATCTTTTGATGTAAGCTGGAACTCTTCAAGACCATTATTTACATCAAAGCTTTTAGGCACTGCCAAAAGAAGGTTTTCTTTAAGAACCTGATATGTTGTAAATGTCTTATCGTCAAACTCGCAGCTATCCATAATAAGGTCTATGGACTCATCAAGAAGTCTTTCTTTAAGTGTTGCAGCTGGTGACTCTATAAGGTCAATATGTATACCTGGATGGTCCATTGAGAACTTTGATATAGCATGAGGTAATATAAATGTAGAGAAAAATGTAGAGCCGCCTATTTTAATTTCGCCAGTTTTAAGGCTTGCTATGTCGTTAAGCTGGCACTTAAGGTTATTTTGAATACTCATAACCTGAGATACTGCATCAATATAAACCTTTCCTGCCTCTGTAAGCTTAAGAGGCGAAGAACTTCTGTCAAAAAGAGTTATTCCTGCTTCTGTCTCTATTTTTTTAATTGCTGTACTAAGAGCAGGCTGGGATACATCAAGATTTTTAGCAGCTTTTGAAAAGCTTTTTTCCTTATATACTTCAAAAACATATCTCATAGACTGAAGCATTTAATATTCAACCCCGCTTCACTTTAATATTTATAGTTGATTTAAACATTATAAATTTATTTTATGCACAGAAAAAATTATAACATATATTTCCTTTTTAAACAATAAAAAATTAAGTGAAACTTAAATTTTTAACACTTTTATTAATTTTTTTTAATTTTTATATTTTGAAACTATAATATTTCAATAATCGCTCCATTTTTTGTTTTAATTCCACATTCTCCATATTTAATGTCCATTAAACTACAGTCAAATTTTCTTTTAACACCTAAAAGCTCAGCCCACACAATGTCATTTTCATTTGTTATATTTACACCTTCAAATGTACCCTCTTCAGATACAATATCACTTATAAAAACAATTTCGTTATTAAGTATGTATGCTTTAATTTTTTTGTCTTTACAGCTTTCAAGCCACAAACCGCAATACCTATATATTCCCTTGTCTGTTACAGCAGTCATGACTTCAGCTGCTTCTCCGTTTCCAGTAGCAAATATTGAAATTTCGCTGTATTCAATACTTTTTCCTTTTTTTTCAAGAGTATCCTCAACCATGCTGCACCAAAGTGTATAAGAAATAGGCATGTCACCATTTTTTGCATCATAATCAACCTCATCTCCGCCTATTCGCTTAATAACCTTCATTGCTTCCAAATATGTTATAGGCTCTAATGGCTTAAAAAAGCCGTTATTACCAACCATAATATTGTTTTCAAAAACTATATTGGCATAGTCAAAATACCACATGTCCTCTGCCACATCAAAAAAGTTATTCTGACTTGGTTTTACATCATCTAAAAATAAACAACATATCATTTTCGCAGCTAACGCCCTGCTTACAGTCATGTTTTCGCCATATACTGTGCTTTCACCATTATTTTCATCAATTACCTGTGCCTTATTTTCTCCAGTATATGTACATGAAACAAACAAAAAGCAACAGCAAATTAAAAGTGCTTGTATTATTTTTTTCAAATCATATCCCCTCTTTTCTATAAAAGAATATGTTTGAAATTTTTTTCTTATTCTGTTAAATAAAAAAAAGAAGACCCTAAGTCTTCCAAAAAAATAACCCGAAATGCCGTTCCTGCTTTTTGACACCTAGCCTTAGCTAGGTGGGTGTCCTCAGATAAAAATTCTGCCTTCCTCCGCCCAAAGGGAATTATGAAGAGGCCTGACATATTTTAAGCGTATTGGACTCCCTTATAAATAATGTAGGTTCAAAACAGCAGGTGCACGAACACCTCAGGCTAAAAACAATATTAATCCAACAATATTATTATATTCTCTTTTTAAAAAATGATACTGTAAGTATTATGAAATTGCCTATAAGTATAAATATGTCTGCAACATTAAATATAGGCGCTTTTTTAAACTTAATATAAATAAAATCTGTAACACCATTTTTGAAAATTCTTTCATAAAGATTTCCTAAAGCGCCACCAAGCATAAAAGAAAAGCCAAGCTTTAAACTTTTACTGCCATTTTTATACAAAAGTTTTATAAAATATATTATAGCACCAAATGTAATCATAAAAGCAGAGTATGAAACAAAATTTTTACATCCGCTTAATAGGCTGAATGAAAAACCAGTGTTTTTTTTATGCCATAAATACAATCGGTCTTTAATTATTTCTTTTTGCTCTTCTATAAAATATTTTTTACTTATCCTATACTTAGTATATACATCTATTGCAAATATTGCAACTATTATTATTAAATATATCACATTAAGCACCTTTTTTAATTTTGATAGTATTATAGCACAAATTTTGCCGTATGAAAATACCTATATATGATTTAATTTTCTTGTATATATGTGTTAAAAGTATTATAATAAATATGAAATGATTATACAGATTTTCTATATATTTTTTGAAGGGTGGTAATTCCAATGGCATTAGTAACTACAAAAGAAATGTTCGCAAAAGCCTTTGAAGGCAAGTATTCAATAGGTGCTTTCAATATTAATAACATGGAAATTATTCAAGGTGTTGTAGAAGCCTGCAAAAAACAGAATTCAGCAGTTATTCTTCAGGTATCAAAAAGTGCTCTTAAGTATGCTCATCCTCTTTACCTTACAAAAATGGTAGAGGCTGCTATTGAAGAAACAGGTCTTGATATAGCTCTTCACCTTGACCATGGTGCAGATTTTGAAATTTGCAAAACTTGTATAGAAGCTGGCTTTACATCAGTTATGTTTGACGGCTCACACTTTGACTATGAAGAAAACGTGGCTAAAACAAAGGAAATCGTCGATTATGCTCATGCACATGGTGTAGTAGTTGAAGCAGAGCTTGGTAAACTTGCAGGTGTTGAAGACGAAGTAAACGTAGCTGCTGGAAACGCAACATACACAGACCCTGATCAGGCTGTTGACTTTGTAAAAAGAACAGGTGTTGACTCTCTTGCAGTAGCTATTGGTACAAGCCATGGTGCTTATAAATTCAAAGGCGATGCAAAACTTGACTTTGACAGACTTCAGCTTATTACAGAAAAACTTGAAGCTGCTGGCTTCCATAACTACCCTATCGTACTTCACGGTGCATCATCTGTAGACCAGAACGCAGTTGCTACTTGCAACGAATTTGGCGGACAGATTAAAGGTGCTAAAGGTATTCCTGTTGAAATGCTTAGAAAAGCATCTGAAATGGCTGTATGTAAAATTAACATGGATACAGACATTCGTCTTGCCATGACAGCAGCCATAAGAAAATCTCTTGCAGAAAAGCCAGATGCATTTGACCCAAGAGGATACCTTGGCGATGCAAGAAAAGACATTGAAGCTATGGTAGAAAAGAAAATAATTGAAGTCCTTGGTTCAACAAATTCTATGAATTAATCAATTATTTAGAGTGGAGATATTTTTATCTCCATTCTTTTTTTGTTTGTTTATTTAATTACAATTTTATATATTTTTCAATTTTTATAGTATTTTTTTCATTGGCTGTTGAAAATTTTATCATAAAGTTATATAATAAAGTTAAGATATATCACATTAAATAAAGGAGGAATCGGTATGAAGAATGCTATAATTACAATAAGCAGACAATACGGTAGCGGTGGTCGAAACGTAGCTTTACAGTTATCAAAAGAACTTAATATTCCTTTTTATGACAATGAGCTTATTTCATTATCTGCCGAAAAAAGCGGTATCAATGCAAAACTTTTTGAAACGGCTGAAATTCAGGCTGAAAACAACCTCCTTTACAGACTTTCAAGATTAGGCCCTGATATCCAGACATTCGGTGTTCCTATTAACGAAAAAATATTCAATATTCAGTCAGAAGTAATTCGTGATTTGGCAGCAGCTGGGCCATGTGTAATACTGGGAAGATGTGCAGACTATGTACTTAAAGATTTCCAAAACTGCATCAATATTTATACATATGCTTCTTTCAGGACAAGAGTATCTCGTGCTGTAACAGACTATGGTCTTAACAGAGATGCGGCAGAAAAAGAAGTACGAAGAGTTGACAAAGCAAGAGAATCATATTACAATTATCACACTGGCAATAAATGGGGTGACCCACTTAATTACGATTTAATGATTAATATGGATTTTCTTGATACAGAGGCTGCCGTTGGGCTTATTAAAGAATACCTTGATCTCAGAAAAGATGACGAAATGAGAAAACCTTACGGCAAGATTTGATATATAACTTTAGCTAAATAAATAGATTAATATTATTAATTTATTTATTTCTTCTCTTCCAAAACACTTTACAGAAAATGGACTGTGACTACCACAGTCCATTTTCCTATTTTGATATTTATTTATTCAAAAAATCTGTCATTTTTATCTTTCTGTTTTTTGAATATCTTAAGCATTATAAACCTTACAGCCATAAAAGCAGCAACAAAAGCTATAACCGATATAACAGCCTCTGCATTTTGCATCTGCTGTTTATTTACAAGTATATATATAAAAACTGCACATGCTACAAGACAGCTTAATATTGTACTTGTAATATATTTTTTGCCACCTGAATAAAAGTCTGCCATACTTAATTTAAGCATAGACGCTCTTAAATATGTATATACAGGCACAATAACAAGTATTATAAACTCTGTAATTGAGTTTTCAAATCCTGTATCCAAATATAAATTTTTAACTATAAACGAAACTGCAACAATAAAATATATTAAAACAAATATTTCACTTCGTATTTTATTTAAATCCTGTTTTAATCTTTCATCAATCATTTTCTTCCCTCCTGCTCTTTTTTTCCAGATAACTTCCCAATGACTTGATTATGTTTTTTATTTCTTTTTCACTGTACTCTTCATTGTTATTTTCTTCTCTCTCCTCTTCTTCTGGCCAGAAAAGCTCATCAAGTGTTTTATTAAGAGCCTTACATATGGCTATACATAAATTAAGTGTAGGATTATATTTACCAGCTTCAATCATGCCTATTGTCTGCCTTGTGGCACAAACTGCATCTGCCAAATCCTGCTGACTCATGTCCATAGCCGCTCTTGCCGTTTTAAGCTTTATATTCTTCACCAAAACACCTCCTCTTTACAGTTTAATTATAATATATATCTTATATTATGTCAAATATATTTTACATTTAGTAAAAAATAAATAGGAACAGCAATTCTGTTCCTATTCATTAACTCTCTCTTTTTCTTCGTATTTTTTAAGTTTTCTGTATTCAACAGCAAAATATACCACAACAAGCCATATTGTAGCTGTTATCCATGCAAAAGGCGTTGAAAAACATACTGCTGTATAACCAAAATACGTTGCTGCAAATATTGCACATGAAATTCTTGCAATAAGTTCAATTATACATGCACCAAAAGGACCCCATGAGTTATCCATACTTTGTATAGCTGTTCTATATACAACAAGTGCACCAAGAATTATATAAAAAGGTGCAACCACCCATAAATATATATCTGAATACTTAACAATCTCTGCTGTAGGATTGCTTACAAAAAGCGGAACAACCAGACCCTTTCCTGCCAAAATAAGCACAGCCATAGCCATATTAAGTACAGAAATCATTATAAGACAGCTTGTAACACCGTGGCGTATTCTCTGCCATTTTCTTGCACCGAAATTTTGTGCCACATAGTTAGCGAGACCTATGCTTACTGCCGTGTTAATAAGTATTGAAATCTGCTCAACTTTATTTGCGGCAGTATATCCTGCAATAGCACTTGTTCCAACGGAGTTTACAGCCCACTGCATAGCAAGTACACCTATGTACATAACTGACATCTGAAACCCCATAGGAAAGCCAATTTTAATATGACGAACTATTGGGTCTTTTTTAAACTTCCATATATCCCTTTTTATTCTAAGGACTTCAAACTTCTTTCCTGCAAAAACCATACATAAAAATGCAGATACAAACTGTGCAATAACTGTTGCTAATGCTGCACCTGCAACATCAAGACCTAAAGGCACTATAAATATTATATCAAGCACAACATTAAGCACAGATGAAAATATAAGGAAATATAGTGGCATACGGCTGTCACCTAATGCTCTTAACATGTTTGAAATCATATTATAAAATACCGTTGCAGATGTGCCTAAAAACATTATAAATAAATAGTCATATGCTCTTTCATATATATCTAAAGGTGTATTAAGTTTTTGAAGTATTGGATTTGCTAAAAGGCAAAGTACGGCAGTAAGCAAAATAGAAAGTATAATACTTAATATCCATGAAGCAGAAACGGAATCTTTCATTTTGCTTTGGGATTTTTCACCAAAAGCCTGACCCAAAAGTATTCCAAATCCGCCTGTAAAGCCCTGTATAAAGCAAAGCTCAAAATTTACAACTGTAGTAGTAACACCCACTGCCGCAAGGGCATCTGCTCCAAGAGCCTTACCTACAATAATAGTATCTGCCATTGTATAAAAAAGCTGAAATAAATTACCTCCTATAACAGGAAGAGAAAATTTTGCTATAACCTTCCAAGGCGTTCCCACTGTAAGGTCTTTATTCATAATATTATCACCTCATATTTTTAAAAAAATCACTTTGTCTATTATACACTTACTTTTTTGTAATGCAAGAATTTTTATATTTTTATTAATCTATTTTTAATCACACAATATCCACAAAAACATACTATGTACTATAAAAAATAATTAAATGAGAGTAAAAAAAACGATTGACGAAACAACAAACCTTGCACCTGAAACATGTCCTGCCGTAGGATATCAGTCAGTATCTGTATGCGTACCTGTAACTGTAACACCTTTTGCACAGACAGGCATAACAAGAACTAAATGCTGCGGTGACCCTGTTGTAAAACCAGGCATAGACTTCCTTGTGGGCTGTAAAAAGAATTCATAACAAAAAACGTATACCATATTTTTAAGTATGGTATACGTTTTTCTTTAGTCGTTATTTTCTTTTCTTAATAAATCATCGATTTTTTTCCAGTATTCATACTGGATTCTCTGCTGGTCAAGTATTTCCTGTCTGTATATAACTTTGAACTGCTCTCTAACTCCAACAGCTTTTTTCTGAATTTCACGAATTTTTTCTTCAGCTTCGTTATATTTATCAGTCCATTCCTTAATAAGGGCCATCTTTTCATTCT
>CALWHO010000005.1 GCA_944380405.1 uncultured Lachnospiraceae bacterium | reverse complement strand
TATATTTAACGTAATTGGTGCCATATTTACGGCAGCTATGGGCATATTTGTAATTACAAGCCCTGACACAAACACAGGTCTTTTATCCATAGTATTTAAAACAGGCATATTTATGTTTACATCTTTGTGGGCGTATAACATAGCCAAAAACGGTGTACTTGCCAATCAGCTTATGCTGCATTTGGAATTTACATTTGTTGTGCTGCTTTTAACGCTGTTTCTTGGTCAAACTAATTCTTTTTCAGCGCTGCCTTTTCCTATCCATGTACTTTTGGCAGTTGTAATTATGTTTTTTGCACTTATAATTAAAAGAACAGACACACAAAACAGTGCCAAAACATACGGCAGTCGAAGCCTTGGAGCTATTACGGTAATTGTAGTTGTATTTGCAAGCACAGCAGTTACGTTTATATTTTCATTCCTTTTTTCAAACATAATAAGACAGATAATTGAAAAAGGCATTAAAGGCGGAGGAGACTTACTTACAATACTTAAAAATGTACTTGTATCGCTATTAAATTTTTTAGCATCACTTTTCCCACAGCAGGAAATATCTCCTGTGACAATGGAAGCAGCGCCTTCTGTAAGCTATGTGGCAGAAGAAATGCCCGATTTAGGCATAAATATAGCACCTTATGCAGTAGCAGCTATTATAATAATTGCAGCAGCTATAATTATTTACTTTTTAGTTAGAAACAAAAATAAGCTTTTAAAAAGAACTGAAAAAACAGAAGTTATTGCTGAAAATATAGAAAAAACAGACACTTCACATATATTTAAGGCTATTTTTGATAAAATACGCCGAATATATAAAACAATATTATTCCGCATTAAAAACAGGCACACTATTAAGGGTCTATACTGGAAAATGTACGATTTTGGGAAAGTAAACAAAATACCTGTACTTGATGGCGAAAGCCACAAAGAGTATATAAAACGCATTACAAGCACAGATGGTTTATTTACTGAAAATGAAATAAAATCTCTTTTAAAGCTTTCTGATTTATTTACACTTTATTTCTATTCACAAAAAGCACCGGAAACAGATACAAAATTTATTAAAGAGTGCCGAAAAATACTAAATAAAAAAATCAAGATACAAAAAGAGGAAAGGATACAACAAAAAAATGAAGATGCAGCCTTACTATCATAAAGCACAGTATTACGAAACAGACCAGATGGGCATTATACACCACTCCAACTACATACGCTGGTTTGAAGAAGCACGCATAGACTTTATGTCAAAATGCGGTTTAAGCTACAGACAAATGGAGGAAGAAGGCATAATATGCCCTGTTGTTGGTGTAGAATGCAGCTACAAGCAATCAGTAAAATTTGGTGATGATGTGCTTATAGTGCCATACATAAAAGAATATAACGGCATAAAACTTACAATCGGCTATAACATATATAGTGCCGACACAAAAGAAATATGCACCACAGGCGAAAGCAGACACTGCTTTACAAAGGACAACAAAATAATTTCACTTAAAAAAATATCCCCTGCTTTTCATAATCTTTTTGAAGAACTTAAAAAAGCAGAGGTTGAAATTTAAATTTAAAAATATATACTTTTTTATAAATGAGATATAGCGGAAGGGTTTGGGAAACAAAGTGTTTCCCAACTATAATCCGCAGTAAAGCACCCGACGAACAAGGGCAGCATAGCTGTTTTGCGTAAGCAAAATTCCGACGGAATTCACTTCCCACGAGGAAAAACAGGAGTTTCAAGGCATTTATGCTGATGGAACTCCTGTTTTTTTCTTCTGTCTGCTTGAAAAAGGCTTGAAGAAAATAAGCCTTTTTCAATTTTTTCACATTAATATTCCAAAAACAGCAAAGGCTATAAATAATATAATTGCCAAAATATCGGCAGCCTTAAAAGGATATTCCTTATATCCTGATGACTGCTTTCTTAAATAAAAACCTCTAAGCTCTGCACTTACGGCACTGCTATCGGCTTTTTTAACAGATGTCATAAGGAGAGGCACACAAAGAGGAAGTATAAGCTTTAATCTTGCAAATGCGTTTTTTGTATCAAACTCAACGCCTCTTGCTGTCTGTGCCTCTATAATTGCATCAAGCTCATTTATAAATACAGGTATAAATCTTACGGCAGTTGTTATTGTAAAAGCGTATTTATAAGGCACATGACAAACCTTTACAAGGGCATTACTAAGGTCTGAAACCTTTGTAACTGTAAGCATATATGTAAGAGGAAGTGCTGCACCCATAAGCCTTAATACTATTTTGGCAGCCAGAATAATACCATCATCTGTTACAAAAAGAAATACAGTGTTACCGCTTCTTACAAAAAGCACCTGAAGCACAAAAAGAAATACTGAAATTTTTACAAAGCCCTTAAATATTGAAAATGCCTTTTCTTTTATGCCTGATATAATTCCTATAATTAAGTCAAGGGCAACTATTCCTGCTAAAAACAATAAATTATCTGCTCCAAAAGCAGCAACGCATATACATAGGGCAATTATTATTTTTGTAACAGGGTTCATGTTATGAAATATGCTGTTTCCCTTTGAATAGTCCAAAACGCCTGTCATTATAATTCACCCTTTCTTTGTTTTTTTAAAACCTCTAATATTTCTTCTGCACTATCGCAATTTTCAAACTCTCCGCCTAAAAGAGAAGCAAGCTCTGTAATCTGTGGTGGCAGAAGATATGCTTTTTTAAGCACGTCTTTTTTTCTGAATATATTTTCAGGTGTATCATCATCTACCATTTCCCCTTGTGCAAGGGCTATTACCCTGTCTGCATAGTCCATTACTATTTCCATGTCATGGCAAACCATAAACACTGTTATATTTTTTTCTTTGTTAAGCTTTTTTACAAAATCCATTATTGCCGTACATTCTCTGTAATCAAGACCTGTTGTTGGCTCATCAAGTATAAGCACTTCAGGCTCTGAAGCAAGAGCTGATGCAAGGGCAGTTTTCTGTTTTTCGCCTCTGCTCATGGCAAATGTATTTTCATCTGGATTAAGTGAAAAGGCATTTATTATTTTTTCTGCTCTTTCCTCTTTTTCCTCTGCTGTCATATCGTTTAAAAGATTAAGTGAAAACATAATTTCTTCTTTTACACTTTGGCAGCAAATTTGTCTATCTGGATTTTGGAAAAGAAAGCCTGTATGCTTTGCTATCTGGCTTATTTTAGTATTTTTTGTGTTAAACCCTGCTGTTACAACATCGCCATTTATAGGCTTTAATATTCCGTTTATAAGTTTAAGCATAGTGCTTTTACCAGCACCGTTTTCGCCTACAAGGGCTACAAACTCGCCTTTTTCAACTTTAAAATCTATATTTTTAAGGCTGGCTCCTCCATGAGGGTACTGAAAATATACATTTTTAAACTCTATCATGGATAACCCTCCTTATTATTTCCTCTGCTTCTTTGGCATTTATGGCTATTTCATCGCCTATAAAGCCTTCCTGTCTTAACATATTCATTAAAGTTACAACTCTTGGGCATTTTACCCCAACTTCTTCCAATATATCGCTGTTTTTAAGTACATCTCTTGTATCGCCATAAAGTACAAAGCTGCCTTTATCCATAATACCAAGAGTTTTTACAAACTCGCTTAAAAGCATTATTTTCTGCTCTGCAACAATTATTGTTATACCGTAATTTTCATTAAGCTCTTTTAAAAGTGAAAATATCTGTCTGCTGCTTGATGGGTCAAGCTCACCTGTTGGCTCATCAAGAAAAAGCACTTCAGGCTTTAAAGCAAGTATTGCAGCAATAGCTGTTTTCTGTTTTTGACCGCCTGAAAGAGAGCTTATTTCCCTGTCCCTTAAATGAAGTATTCCCACATCACTAAGGGCTTTTGTAATTCTCTCTTCAATTTCGTCCTTAAGCACATCAAAGTTTTCAAGACCGTAAAGTATTTCGTCTTCAACATAGCCAGACACCATTTGGCTATCTATGTCCTGAAAAACTGTACCTGCAATTTTGGCAATTTCTGTTACTTGGCTTTCAAATACGTCCATACCCTTTACAATAACCTTGCCATAATAATCACCTTTAAAGTGATGAGGTATTATGCCGTTTAAGGCATTTAAAAAGCTTGTTTTGCCGGCACCAGATGGTCCTGTAATTCCAACAAAATCACCTTTATTTATAGTTAAGTTTATATTGTTAAGGGCAGCCTTACTGCTGCCCTCATATATAAATTTCAAATTCTTAATATCTATCATAATTAACACATTCCTTTATTTTTTAAGCATTTTTTTAAGTGGTATATAAAGCACCTGAACTATAATGCAGTTTATAACTGCTGAGCATAATACAATTGGCACATAAGCTGCAAGGCTTGATATAACAGCATGTGTAAATATGAAAAGAAGTATTGTAAATACGCCGCCGCTTACAACTGTTGAAACAAAAGTACCTGCCATAGCCATGCCTTTTTTAATAGGAAGTGTAATCATAACTGCCATACACATTGCTCCAAGAGGCTCTGAAATAAGTCCAAGATAAGGTGTACCAGGAAGAAGCTGGCAAACAACGCCTGTTATAAGACCAATAATTGCAGACTCCTTAATAGATGGCTTTGTAAGAAGTATTGCAAGGCAGTACATAGCTATTGTAAAGTTTGGCTTCATGCCAAATATGTTTATAAAACCGCCTGCAAAAAGTCTAAGCACAGCACCTGCTGCTATAAGCACCGCTATAAGTACAAAATCACCAATCTGAAGTCCTTTTACCTCATTAACTACCATTACTCTTTTTTCTTCCATTTTAAATTCCTCGCTTTCTTAATAAATATGTTTTTATAAGTTTTAATTTGCGAGGCCTTTTCGCTTTTTCTTTTTTGGTCTTTTTATTATTTTTCAAAAAAACAGGCTCTGTTTTAAATAAGGAAAAATATGTACAGCAATACACTCCCAATTTAAAACAGAGCCTGTAAAATTAAAAAAACCCATCCTTTACAACGAAAGGACAGGTATTATAATTCAAAAGACCTGTGGCGCCACCTTTAACTTGTCACCTAAAAATAAATTTACGAAAATGCCAACACATTCTCTGCCTTTAACGCAGGCTTACGTTAAGGATACTAGGGCAAAAGCCTTTTCACCGTTCCCTCAACGGTCCATTTGCCGTACAGCTTTTCGCAGGGCTCTCAGCTACCCCTACTCTCTGTGGATGCTCATTACGGTTTGATCTCCGTCTCATAGGTTTGATCTTTATTTACTTGTGTTTTATTATAATCAAATTTTATTCATTGTCAACAGTAATTTTTACATTAGATTTGGGTTTTCAAATTTCTCAACAGCAAGAGCATGGTCATAGAGAGTTGATATAATTGTGTTTTCCTGCTGTTCTACGTCTGTTTTTGCTGTTTCGTAGTCCTTAAGGCTGCCTTTTCCAGACTCATAATTAAGTCTTGCCGCTTCACATTTTGACTTTAAAACCGTAAGTTCTTTTACTGCTGCCTCATATGCAGACTCGTATTTTCTTATGGAGTCATAGAGGTTTAAATACTGCTCATAAAGATTATCTTTTGTATCGTTTAAACTCATTTCAGCTGAGTTTATGCTGTTTTCACCGCTTGCCATAGCACCTATTTCACTGCTGTAAATTGTTGAAAGATTAAACTCCTTTACAGCAAGGTCATAGTTGTTTTCCTGCTGAAGTACAGAAGGGTTTTTGTTTACCATGTTATCTATATAGTTATCAAGGTTTGCCGGTTCTTCCATTACTTCATACTCAACAGGCATTTCAAATGAATACCTGTTATCTACATCAACGCCCATTATTATGTTTAATGATATATAGTCAAGTTCAAGGGCATCTTTGCTTTGTTCAAGATTCTTTTGGGCTGTTTCCAAATCCATCTGTGCTGTTTCAACGCTGTTAAGCTGTTTCTGGTATGAATTTTGCTCGCTTGTTGTGGCAAGTGTTGTCTGGCCATTTGAAAGGTTTATCTGTGCCTTTTCAAGTGAGAGCTTACAGCTTTCTACGTCCTTTTCAAGCTGAGCTTTATCTGCAAGAAGTGTTTCATACTCCTTATTATAATCGTCATACTCCTGTTTACTTATAGAGCCTATATCAAGAAGCTGTTTATAGTAAGAAAGGTTTTGCTCAAGCTCTGAAATATCCTCTTTAGTATCGGCTAAAGTTTTTTCTGTTTCTGAAAGAGTTTTTTCAGCGCTTAACACCTGATTTTGAAGGTCTATAAGCTCTGTTTCTTCTGTTGGCGCTATAAGCTCGCTAAGTGTAAGCTGGGCATTTTCAAGTGAAATCTGTGCCTGTTTAACCTTGTTTTCAAGTTCTTTTTTTGTGTCCTCTGTTTCGTATGTAACAAGAAGGTCCCCTTCTTTTACTTCATCGCCTACCTCTGCATAAACTTCCTTTACTTCCTGTGAAAGCTCTATAAATATTGAATACTCGTCTGCTGCCTGAACAGTACCTGATGCCGTTACTCTTTCGTCTATATCGCCGTTCATAATCTGTGTTACAGATGGAAGAACTGTTTTTGTCTCCGCCTTGGCACTGCCTGCACCTTTAATAAAAACTCCACCTACAATAACTACAACAAGTGCTGCTGCACCTATTATAGCTGCCTGTTTTCTGCTTGGTTTTTTCAATACAATCAACTCCCAATTATTTTTATAACAAACTATACATTCGGTTATTTTCCAAAGCTATTATAAAAATGCACTTTGAATAGAAATTGATTATATTGTGAAAATAATGTGAACTAAACATGAATTGAATATAAACTTTTTTCAGAGAAGAATACAAAAAAAGACTGCGGAAAATACCGCAGTCTTTAAAATTATTATATTTTAAATTGAAAGCGCTTTATAAATAATAACAGCTGCGTCCTGTCTTGTAATAGAGCCTTTTGGATTAAACTTGCCATCTCCTGCACCCTGCATTATTCCAAGACCTTTTAATAAACTTGAATATCCTATATCCTCTGTTACATCGCTAAACTGTGGAGCATATATATCAAGCTTAGCAATATCTTCATAACCAAGCATTCTTATTATAAGCTCTGCTGCCTGTTCTCGTCTAATTGGCGGATTATCAGCCATATTAAACACTATTTCGCTAAGGTCTATTATGCCTCGTCTTTGGAGGTATTCATAAGCCTCCTCGTATGTGTCATCATTTATAGGTGCACCTGTGCCTCTAATAGCACAGTAAAGCATTGCTACAAAATCTTTTTGTGTAATTGCTTCTGTTGGTCTGAAATTAGTATCTTCAAAATATACGCCGTACTGGGCAAGTGTTATAATCATGTCCTTTGCATAGCTATTATCTATATCTTTATAGTAATATGTAAATAAATCGTCTTCAACAGTTGTAATTTTATTAATAAATTCACCTGTTACAGCGTTTAAAGCTATGTTTTCTCTTTCAAAACCATATACTGGCACAAATTTCTTTGTTCCATAGTCTGCCATATAAACAACCCTGTAAGGCATGTTTTCAAATATTATTTTTGCTGCTTCATCAAATGTAATAGCTGATGAAACAGATGGAAAATCGCCATAGCTATAAGAAATAGAGAAGTATTTTAAATTACCGCTGCTGTCAAATGATACATATCCGCTATCCATAGTACATTCTGCACCGTCTTTATATCTAATAAAGTCTGTCCAAGAGCCGTATTTATCAGTTGAAGCTTCGTTTAATTTATATTCCTTGCCCCTTTCTCCAGCAAGAGCATTAAATACTTCCTGTGCTTTTTTGGCAGCTTCTTCTTTAGAAATTACATTTTCAGTTGTTTCTGCTTCACCGCCATATGTACTAAATATTAAAATATCGCCATTAGATGGGTCTACAGTTACACTTATGCCGCCTTTATCTTTGTCTTTATTTTCATAGCCAAGTGTGCCGTAATATCTTTTGTTATAGTCATCATAATAAAGTGATGTGCTTTCAAGGGTATATGTATCGTCTATACCAAGTATTTTTATTGCTCTAAGTGCCTTATCAAGCTCTTCTGTGCTTTTAAGACCTGCTATTTTATCAAATTCTTCTTTTTCTCTTTCAGTTAAAGCTTCGCTTTCTGCCGCATCTGCTGTTGCCCCTGCACCCATTGAAACACCCTCGTTTTTATAGTTTTCCAATGACTGCTGATAATCAAATATTCCGCCTGTAACAGCATTTACGTATTTATTATTTTCTTTGGCATCATAAGCAAGCACAAACTGTCTTTCACCGTCTTTATAAACTGGTTTATACACAAGCTTTAAGCCAAGCTTTTCCATGTATATTTTTTCTGCTTCTTCTTTTGAAATAACACTTTTTGCATCTGAAAAACCAAGGTCAGGTGTATATGTAATATAGAAGTTTGATAAGCCCCAGCCCTCTGCCTCTAATTCTATATATCCAGTATCACCATCTACAGGTATACCCTTTTCAGTTCTTTGTATAAAAAATGATGGGGTTCCTCCTCTTGAGCTTGAACTACTTTCAAGTGTAAATTCAAACCCTGGATTTAAGGCATTTACAATATTTTTGGCATTAGTTTTTGCTTCTGCCAAATCAACTATTTTAGGTCCATCTTCTGTGTCCATGTTGTTGTAGTATGAATAGTCAGTTATAAAGCCATCTTCAGTTGCCGTTACATAAAGGCTTTCTCCCTCGTTTTCCCAGCTAAAGCCATAAATATTATTATATGAGTCTGCTGTGAAATTTTCATACCTTTCAGTATCACCTATTCTGCCTTTAATTTTTTCCAAAACCTGCTGCTGCTTTGTTGTTTCATCTGCTGCAAATACTGTTGATAAAGAGCCTAAAGATAAAACAAGGCTTAAAAAAATCGACAATATCCTTTTCATAACACACGCCTCCTTAAATGTAACATTTTTTATTTATGTAAAAATATTTCATTTATACTATAACGAAATTATACACCTATTTGTTCCAGTATTTTATTAAGTTTTAGTTAAAAATTTGAAAGTCATTGTTTTAGACAAAAAACTTGTGTAAGTTTTATTAAAATTATATAATTTAAAGCAGAATAAATTTAAAGGGTGATTAAATAAATGGAAAATATAAACTTATCTCAAAAACAACAGGAAATGGAAGAAATTATAAGAAAGTGTCTTGAAAGTCCTTTTTATACCAGTGACGAAAACTGTCTTTTATACCACTTAGCACCAAAATTCCATAGCTGTGACTATGAAAAAAGAGAGCTTACACTTGTGTATAATGTAAAGCCTTGGCAGGCAAACCCTCAGCAGGGCTGTCATGGCGGTATTTCTGCATCAATGGTTGACTCTGCCATGGGTATACTTACTCATTACTACTCACCGGAAAACTTTATTTCTACAATAAGCCTTACTGTAAACTATCTTAGACCAATACCTATTGGCGAAGATGTTTTGGTTCGCGTCTGGGCAAACTCTTGGGGCAGAACAATAGTAAGCCTTTCTGCTGAGATTTATGTACCGTCTAAAGATGTTGTTGCCATTACTTCTGTAGGCACATATATAGTTTTAAGAGGCAATCCAACTCAGGTGCCTATTGATACAGCTAAAAAAGGAGAGTAAAACATGGAAACAATATACGCAGTTATAAATAAACTTATTGCCCTTTTTATGCTTGTTATGCTGGGCTACTACATAAGACGAAAAAACATTGTTTCTGAAAATTTTGCTTCCGAAACATCTGCATTCCTTACTAAAATAGTACTGCCGGTATTTTTTGTTATGGCAATGCAAATAGAATATACACCTGAAAGACTCCATGAAGGTATAAAAATATACATTTTCTCATTTGTAATAATACTTTTAACAACAATAATAGGCTTTATAACAGCCACTTTATTTAAAATCAAAGGTGCAGACAAAGGTATTTGGATATACGGCTGTATGCTGCCAAACCACGCATTTATAGGCTTTCCAGTTATGGCAGTGCTTTTTGGCGAAGAATCAATGTTTTATGCAGCATTTGCCAATGCCGCTTTAAATACTCTCGCTTTTTCACTGGGCATTGTAATAATGGGGCTTTATGCACAGGATGAAAGCAAAAAACGCTCCATAAAAGAGCTTCTTATAACACCTATGAACGTAGGTATGGTAATAGGTATTGTTCTTTTCCTTCTTGATTTCCAGCTTCCAGCACCTGTAACAGAAAGTTTTAACATGATTGTAAACACCATGAGTGCTCTTGCAATGCTTTTTGTTGGTATGGTATTAAGTAAGTTTGATATTAAAGACCTTTTTAAAGGCAAAACAAATTACGAAATAACAGTTGTACGACTTATACTTATACCTGTATGCACATATTTCTTACTTCTGCCATTTAGGAATATGCTGGACAAAATATCATTTGGTGTAATAGTAATAAGCCATGCACTGCCTGTTGGATCCCTCGTGGCAACTCTTGCAGCACAGTACAGCGATAACCCTGTTTCTGCCTCAAGGTACATATTTACGTCTACTCTTTTTTGCGTTATAACAATACCTGTTATTTCTCTTTTGGTAATTTAAGGAGGAAATAAATTGAACATTATAAACATAGAAAACTTTACTAAATCATATACAGACAAAGTGCTTTTTAATAACGCAAACTTTTACCTCCATGACGGTGAAAAGGTGGGCGTTATAGGCATTAACGGCACTGGAAAAAGCACTCTTTTAAAAATAATAGCAGGCATAGAAGAAGCTGACAGCGGTTCATATGCAAAAGCTGCCTCTGCCGTAATCAGATACTTACCTCAGCACCCAGTATTTGACGAAAACTCAACTGTTTTGGAGGCTGTGCTTAAAGGAAACATAACACCTGAAAACAAATGGACAATAGAAAGCGAAGCAAAGGCTATGCTTACACGCCTTGGTATTATGGATTTTGAGCAGAAAACATCTATATTAAGCGGCGGTCAGAAAAAGAGAGTTGCCCTTGCTTCATGCCTTGTGTCACCGTCAAACATACTTATTATGGACGAGCCTACTAACCATCTTGATACCGAAATGAACGATTTTCTTGAAGACTATTTGAAAAAATACAAGGGTGCCCTTGTTATGGTTACTCACGACAGATATTTTCTTGATGCTGTAACAAACAGCATACTTGAAATTGACAAAGGAAGCCTTTATACCTACGACACAAACTACTCTGGGTTCCTTGCTCTTAAAGCCGAAAGAGAAGAAATGGCTATGGCAAGCGACAGAAAGAGAAAATCAATACTTAGAACAGAGCTTCAGTGGGTTATGCGTGGTGCAAGAGCCAGAAGCACAAAGCAAAAGGCAAGGCTCGAACGATACGAAGAAATGAAAAACACAAAGGACTTTGTTCGTGACGAAAAAGCAAACATAGGCTCTGTTGCTTCAAGGCTTGGCAGAACAATAGTTGAGCTTGATAATATTTCAATGTCCTATGGTGACAAAAAGCTTTTTACCGACTTTTCATATATATTCCTTAAAGATGACAGAGTAGGCTTTGTGGGCAAAAACGGCTGTGGAAAAACAACGCTTATGAAAATAATAGCCCAAAGGCTTCAGCCTGAAAGTGGTACTGTTACAATAGGTCAGACAGTAAAAATAGGATATTACAGTCAGGAAATAGAAAGTTCAAAAGACGCAGGAACAGCATACATGGACCCAGAAATGAGGGTTATTGACTATATAAGAGAAACTGCCGAGTATGTAAAAACAGAAGACGGCTCTATATCAGCTTCACAGATGCTTGAAAGGTTCCTTTTCCCATCATTTTTACAGTACAGCCCAATAGGCAAGCTTTCTGGCGGTGAAAAAAGGCGTCTTAATCTCCTTAGAGTACTTATGGAGTCACCAAATGTGCTTATACTTGACGAGCCTACAAACGACCTTGATGTATCAACTCTTGGAATACTTGAGGACTTCTTAGACTCATTTAAAGGCGTTGTTATTGTTGTATCCCACGACAGATTTTTCTTAGACAGAACAGTAAACCGCATATTTGCCTTTGAAAATGGCAACATAAAGCAGTATGAAGGCGGATACACAGATTACATCAATAAACGCACATTTGAGGAAGAAGAAAACAAGGCTGAGAAAAAACAAGCTGTCCCAAGAGTAAGAGAAAAGAAACTTAAATTCACATATCAGGAGCAGAAGGACTTTGAAACAATAGAAAGTGACATTGCTGCCCTTGAGGAAAAAATAGAAAGCCTTGAGCAGGAAATGGCATCTTCTGCCACTGACTTTGTTAAGCTTAACGACCTTTTAGCAGAAAAAACAAAGGCAGAGGAGCTTTTGGAAGAAAAAATGAACCGCTGGATGTATCTTGAAGATTTAGCAGAGAAAATTAAAAATCAGTGATTTGTAAACACTTGTAATATAAAAACAAGAGGAAAACCCTTTAAAGGGGTTAGCCGATAAGTGTTATTAAAAAATAACCGTCAGGCTCTTGCTGAACTGAACCCAAAAAGTTAGACAAAAATTTTAAATAAAAACTGTTCAAGAAGCCATAAGGGCTTGTTATCTGTAAACAGCAGGCGGCAAGCCCTTTAGCTTTGTCTTAATGCGTCTATTGTTGTAATAATCAAGATAATCCTCAAGCTCATGTTTGAATTGCTTCATTGATTCAAATTTTTGTAAATATAATAATTCGCTTTTCAATATTCCAAAGAAATTTTCCATAACTGCATTGTCTAAACAGTTGCCTTTGCGACTCATACTCTGTCTAATACCTTTATTACGAAGCATCCGCTGATACTGTTTGTGTTGGTATTGCCAGCCCTGGTCTGAATGAAGAATCAGATTTGTATTGTCTGGAATATTTATAAAAGCCTTGTTAAGCATATCCGTTACCATGCTTAAAACCGGACGTTCAGAAATTGTATAGCTTACAAGATAGCCACTGTGTAAATCTAAAATAGGAGATAGATACAGCTTCTT
>CALWHO010000004.1 GCA_944380405.1 uncultured Lachnospiraceae bacterium | reverse complement strand
TATTTAAATTCTTGTTTACAAAAAAATAAACCCATCAGCCACGAATAACAAAAAGCGTGGCTTACTTCTTTTCTCTCTTCCCCTTGAAAAAAATTCTTTATTTCTCGGCAAGAACTATAAATTCTATATTTTACAAAAGTATTTGCGAGAGGGGGTCTCTCGGAGTTGCGAAGCCCGATTCCCCCTCTCGCCTCTCCCCCTTCGGGCGACGCTTTTCGTATGTGTACGGCTCTTGCCCTTTACAAAATAAATTCTTTTTAACTTTACTTTAAATAAAAAATAACCCACTAGCCACGAAATACAAAAGGCGTGGCCAGTGGGTTGGGGTCAAGGGGAAGGGATGGCGGCCTTCGCATACTTCGAGCTTCCCTTCCCCTTGAAATAAACATAATAAAAAAAGGGGGCGTGTAATACGCCCCTTTTAAACTTGGTTGAATTATTTGAAGTATCTGTTGTAAAGACCTTCGAATGCTTTACCGTGACGAGCTTCATCTCTTGCCATTTCATGAACTGTATCATGGATAGCGTCAAGGTTAGCAGCTTTAGCTCTCTTAGCAAGGTCAAATTTACCTGCTGTAGCGCCGTTTTCAGCAGCAATACGAAGTTCAAGGTTTTTCTTTGTAGAATCTGTGATTACTTCACCAAGAAGTTCTGCAAATTTAGCAGCGTGTTCTGCTTCTTCCCAAGCAGCTTTTTCCCAGTAAAGACCGATTTCTGGATAACCTTCTCTATGAGCAACTCTTGCCATTGCAAGGTACATACCAACTTCTGTACATTCGCCTTCGAAGTTAGCTCTAAGGTCTGCCATAATATCTTCGCTTGAACCCTGAGCAACACCTACAACGTGCTCAGCAGCCCATGATAATTCGCCAGCCTGTTCTTTGAATTTGTCAGCACCAACGCCGCATACTGGACATTTTTCTGGAGCTGAATCTCCTTCATGAACATAACCGCAAACTGAACAAACAAATTTTTTCATTTTAAAGCCCTCCTAATATTTAAACATTTAATTAAAAATAGTTATTAACTGATAATCATTATAAATTAGAATATGACCTTTGTCAACACCAAATTAGAATTTTTTATTTTTTATACGTGATAATATTATCCAATTTCATTATACCACTATTGACTTAATAAGCTGTAAAAAGTTTTTGAAAAAATTACTTCTTAAATATATATTCGTGTTATTTGCTAAAAAAGTCTTTTTTGGCTATAATATAATATCATAATTTTACAGTTGGGAGAGAGAATATGGAAAAATTTCAGTTGGGAAAATTATACAGCGGATTTGAACTTATTAAAAATGAATATATTGACGATATATCAGGTGACGGCTTTGTATTTGAACACAAAAAAAGCGGTGCAAGACTTGTTTTTGTAAAAACAGAAGACGACAATAAGGTGTTTTTTATTACATTTAAAACACCTCCTGTTGATAGCTGTGGAACAGCACACATTATGGAACATTCTGTTTTATGCGGCTCTGAAAAATACCCTGCTAAAGACCCATTTAATGAACTGGCAAAGGGCTCTTTAAATACCTATCTTAATGCCCTTACTTATTCAGACAAAACCATGTATCCTGTGGCAAGCAGAAATGAAAGGGATTTTCAAAACCTTATGAAGGTTTATATTGATGCCGTTTTTGCACCTAATGTCCTTAAAGAAAAGAAGTTATTTATGCAGGAAGGGCATCACCTTGAAATGGAGGACGAAAATTCTCCTTTAATATATAACGGTGTTGTTTATAACGAAATGAAAGGTGCTCTTTCTTCTCCAGACAGAGTACTTAATAACTGCATAAATAAATCACTTTTTGGCGATACAGTTTATGGCTTTGAAAGTGGTGGTGACCCTGATGAAATAGTAAAGCTTACTTATGACGGCTTTAAGGATTTTTATAATAAATATTACCACCCATCAAATAGCTATATTTATTTCTATGGTGATATGGACATAGAAAAGTACCTTAAATATATTGATGATGAATATTTAAGCAAGTTTGACAGAAAAAATATTGATTCTGAAGTAAAAGAAATTAAAGCACCTTTCCAAAAGGAAAACCTTGGGTATTATTCAGTTTCAAAGGGTGAAAAAAGGGAAAACGACTCACTTTTTGCCCTTAACTTTGTTGTGGGTAAATCTACAGACCTTCTTTTTTCAATGAGCATGGACGTTCTTACCTATATACTTTTTGACACAAACGCATCTCCTGTTAAAAAGGCACTTATAGACAACGGAATATGCGAAGAAGTAGAGGGCTGGTACGACAACACAACATATCAGTGTGTTTTAAATATTGTTGGCAAAAACTGCCGCAAAGAAGACAAAGAAAAATTTATTTCTGTTGTAAGAGGTGCTCTTGAGGATATTTGCAATAAGGGTATAGACAAAAAACAGGTTATATCTGCATTAAATTATTGGGAATTTATGCTTCGTGAGGCTGACTATGGCTACAGACCAAAGGGTCTTGCTTATGGCATGAACATGATGAAAGGATATCTTCACGGAAGTGACCCAATAGAATGTCTTAAAATTTGGAAGCATTTTGACGTAATGCGTGAAGGTGCTGAAAATGGCTATTTTGAAAACATAATCAAAAAGGCAATACTTGAAAACGACTTTTCAACATTTGTTGAAGTACGAGCAAAAGAGGGTATGCAGGCAGAGGCTGACAGAAAAGAAAAAGAATACATGGAGCAGTACAAAAAGAGCCTATCTCCTGAAGAAATTAAAAACATTATAGAAGAAACAAAAGCTCTTAAGAAATTCCAGCAGACACCTGACAGCGAAGAAGTTATAAACAAAGTGCCTATTATAAGCATAGACCAGATAGATAAAACAAAGGACTATGCTCATGTTAAGGAAGAAAATAACAACATTATTATAAACGGCAATACTTCCCAGATTGTGTATACAAAGGCAGTTTTCAGAGGTGACTCTATTGAAAAAGATAAGCTTTGCTACATGGGTCTACTTGAAAACCTTGTTGGTAAGCTTGATACTGCAAAATACAATTACGAAGAGCTTTCTTCAGAAATTAATATGTATACAGGCGGTATAGAGGGTGAGTGTATTTCATTTATAGACGAAAACAAGAAGTTTGTGCCTGCATTTGCAGTAAATGGAAAGGCTCTTTTTGCCAAGAGAGATAAAATGTTTGAGCTTATGGAAGAAATAATTCTTACAATGAAATACAACATGAAAGAAAGCATTGTGAAAATTATTAAGGAAACAAAAGGCCGTATGGAAAGACGAATAGACGGTTCCGGACACGTTATTTCTTCAATGAAAGCCCTTGCAAGATGCAAAAATTCATCTGCTTTTGGTGATTTAACAAGCGGTATTGGATATTATCACTTTATACTTTGGGCAGACGAAAACATTGATGCTGTATGCAAAGAAGTTGAAGAAGTTGCCAAAAAGTTATTTACAAAAGAAAATGTTATAATGTCTTTCTATTGTGACAAAGAAAACACAGAAGAAATTAATAACCTTTGCGAAAAGTTTAAAGAAAGCCTTCCAGAGGCATCAAATGAAAGATTTGAATATGATTTAAAAGAAAAGGTTAAAAAAGAAGCATTTGTAACATCTTCAAAGGTAAGCTATAACTCAATGGCTGCTGATTTTAAACAGTTTGGATATGAATATAGCGGCAAGATGCGAGTTATTAAAAACATAGTAAACACAGAATATTTATGGAACGAAGTAAGGGTAAAAGGCGGAGCATATGGCTGTGGCTGTAATGTCCTTAGAAATGGCAGCGTATACACATACTCTTACAGAGACCCTAATATTTCATCAACTTATGATGCTTACGGCAGTATAAGCGAGTTTTTGAATAATGCAGCTATATCAGACAGGGACATGACAAAATATATACTTGGTGCTGTAAACGAAATAGATAAGCCAAAGAGCATGCAGACATATTTTGATGTGTCTGTAAGCGAATATTTAAACAATATAACACCTGAAAAGAAGCAGAAAGAAAGAGATGAGCTTCTTTCTACAAACAAAGATGATTTAAAATATTTTGCTGATTTATTTAAAAAGGCTTTTGAAGAAGACGTAAAAATAACAATAGGCAACGAAAGCACAATAAATGACAGCAAAGATTTATTTGATAATGTAAGAAGTATTAAAGAAGCAGTTAAATCGGAGTGAGCATAGTTTTGAGCAGGCAACAGATTGAATATTTTGGTATACCAATTGAATATGAGCTTACAATTAAAAAAGTTAAAAATCTTAATGTGCGTATAAATGAAGAGGGTAAAATATTTGTTTCTGCAAACAAAAACATTTCTAATGAGCAGATAAAATCTTTTTTGGAAAGCAAGGCAGAATGGATAATTCAAAAAATGGCAGAGCTTGAAAGGTATAACGCACAAAAGCCTGACAACGAAATATACACAGGCAAAAGACTTTATTTTCTTGGGAAGGCTTATAGTGCTGTTGTAGAAGAAGGTAACAGAAATTTTGTTGAAAAAACAGACGACACAATAATAATAACTGTTTTAAGTGGATATGACAGTGAGAAAATAAAGAAAGTGTATAAAAAGTGGCTTATAAGTCAGTGTGAGGTGATATTCAAAACTGTTGTTGATAATGTATATAGTATGGTAAGGGAAGAAAATATTCCCTTACCAGAAATACATATAAGAAATATGAAAACTCGTTGGGGTAGCTGCAAAGTATCTTCTGATTTAATAACGCTTAATATGCAGCTTATTAAAACAGACATAAAGTGTATTGAGCAGGTGGTGCTTCATGAGCTTATACATTTTATTGTGCCAAACCACAGCCAGAACTTTTATTACTATTTAAATAAATACATGCCTGACTGGAAAGAAAGAAAACAGGCTATGGAAGAAAAATATAAAGACGGCATATTTTAATATTTAGGTGTTTTTGTATGTGCAGCGTAAAACATCGTATACATAGCCAAGTATTGTTATATTTTTAATGTCTATATTATAAAATTCTCTTTTAAGCCCATTTACAGACGAAAATGGGTTTTGGTCATTATCGCTGTATTTTGCAATATTTATTGTATCTTCATATGAAAACACAACTGTGTTTGTAGATGCAATATGAGGACATTGAGTTATTATAATTATGTCTTTTTGGAAATATACAGGGTGCAGGCGGTTATCTGGTATTTCAATGGCAAAGGCACAGTTTTTATATCTTTTCCGTGAAAGATAAATTTTGCTTTCATTAAATGAGTTTAATTTCCATAAAAGCTGTGTATTATTTTCTTTTTGGTCTGCTTTGAAAAGAGGAATGAAAAACTTTTCATCATCATTTTTCTGTGCATTATATGCACTGTATTCGCAAAGAGCCATAATTCTTATTAGCTTTTTGGAACTTTCAGTTAAAAGGTTATATTCCTGAAAGTCCTCCATAGAAGAGTTAAGAAGTTCTGAAAGAGAAGAATCTAAGGCTCTGGCTATTTTAAGGCATAAATATAAAGACGGATTTAATGTGGTTCCTGTCAGGAGTCTTTTTAAAGTTTCGTATGAAATATCTGTTTTATAAGATAATGTTTTCATTGACATGCCCGAAAGAGCCATCTTTTTAATTACGTTTTCACAAAATACTGCATTTATAGATTTAAAATTTTTATTCTTCATATATCATCACTTCTTTTCATAAATATACAAAAAAACTTCATAAATAATGGATAAATATATTTTATATCATATTTACAAAAAAATAAACTAAAATTATCCCAAAATATTATATAAAACTCAAATATGGCACATATTGTGGTTTTTTAGCCTCTAATGTGTGCCATATAGTGTCTTTAAATAAAAAATATAAATGGTAATATTCTTTATTGAATTAAAGAGATTGTTTTTTGGGGGATTGTAAAATGATGTATATTAATGTGTTAATTGCCGATAATACATTTGAAAATGCATTAAAAACGAAGGATATTTTGAGGGAAATGAGCATAATAAAAAATGTATGGATTTACACAGACGGAGAAGAGGCTTATGAGGCGATTAAGATTAAAAAGCCAAATGTGGTTATAAGCGAAATTAATCTTTCTCGTCTGGACATATTTAATATAATGCGTTTAATAAATATTGATAGTTCAATAGTTAATAAGCCAAAATTTATTGTTCTTACAGAGCTTAAAAATTCAAGTTTTATTAAAAAGGTCTTTGATTTTGGAGCAGACAGTATTATGCTAAAGCCCATTGATAAGGCGATTATTTCTCAAAGAATAAAAAGCATTGTGCCTGTTAAGGAAACATCTATGTATAAAGATGCTGATATTTCAAGGCTTATATGTTCTTTAGGCATAAGTGCAAGATTAAAAGGATATAGATACATAAAAACGGCTTTAAAGATTATGGAAGAGAACGAAGATGCTATGTACGGAATAACTAAAAACCTCTATCCTGAAATTGCCAAAATATACTCCACAACTGCTGCTGGAGTTGAAAGAGCAATACGAAATGCAATAACTATTTCTTGGGAGCGATGTTCCAGTGAAAACAAAAATCTTATATTCGGCAACACCATAAACCCAGAAAGAGGCAGGCCAACTAATTACGAAATGTTAAGCCAGCTTTCAGCTTGGATGAGAGGCAAAAAGCGTGATTTTTGGGAAAGTTTTTAATTATTTTTGTTAAAAAAATATGAAGAATTTTTAATATTGTTGACACTTGTCACCTGTGATTATAAAATGATAAAATAGATTTTGTATGCAGCAAAGTGCAGGATATTGATAGTTTTATTTGTTTTATAATTTCAGGAGGAAGTAATTAAATGGATAACAATAATTTAAACGGAAAAGACAAACTTCCAAGAGAACTTGAAGAGATACTTCTGAAAAATCATCCACTTAAAGGCCATGATGAAGAAAGAGTATCTGCAAGAAGAAGATACAGCGAGAATACTGAAGACATTAAAATTAAAGAAGAAAAAGACGAAAATATTACACCAAGTGCTTCTGTTCTTGATGCCATAAGAAGTAAGGCAGTAAAAGAAAATGCAGTTCCAAAGGAAGAAGTTAAGAAAGTTTCTGAAAATACTATGAAAATAGATATTGCTCAGATAAGAGAAGCCATGAAAGAGGCAGAAGAAAGAGAAGAGGAAGAAACTGAAAAACTTAAAAAAGCTGCTGAGGCTTCTGAAGAAAATGAAGAAGAAGTTAAAGAAGAAAATAATGAGCTTCCTAAAACAAAGGCTAAAAGTTTCAAACAAATTGAATACACATTTGATGATGATGATTATGACTACGAGCCAGTACAGCTTGTAAGACATAAATCAAGAGACAAGTCTCCATCTGTACCTAAAAAGGCAGAAGGCAGAAAAGCAGATAATAAGGAAAAGATGTTTACAAATCCACAGGGCGAAAACGCTTTTGAGGAAATAAGCCAGAGTATAACAAAAAGCAGACCAAACCCAGCTAATATACTTAAAAAATCAGTAGAGAAAAACGACCGTAAATCAGATGTTATTAACCTTGAGGGAAAGGAAAAAGAAGCTGCTCTTGACAGATTTTTTGAAGAAAACGACTATGAAGACGATTATGAAAGCCATGGCTTAAAAATAAATAATGTTAAGGTTGCTGCTATTGTTGGAGCTGTGTTTGTGGTGCTGTTTTTATTCTTTGCCATAAGAAGTTTTTCACTTTCAAATAGCCTTAATAATGCCAACGAGCAGATAGCCCAGCTTGAAAATGTTCAGCAGGAAAACGAAGAACTTAAGCTTTCAAAGCTTTCTCTTGAAGAAGAAATTTCAGAGCTTAAGGGCGAAGGCGACGAAGTTTCAGGTGACGGCGAAAATGCAGAAGGTGCAGAAGGTGAAACAGAAGAATCGGGAGAATATGATACATATACAGTTGTTGCAGGCGATACATTCTCAGGAATAAGCATGAAAGTATATGGTACATATTCAGGATATGCCAAAATAATGGCAGCAAATGGTATTACAGATGAAAACTCATTACAGATAGGACAGCAGCTTAAAATACCTAAATAATGTTTTGAGAGGAGTAAGAGTTTTTATGGCTTTTACAGTTGAAGAGATGAAAAAAATGACCATATTAAACCTTAAACAAATGGCTAAGGAAATGGGTCTAAAAAATGTTTCAGCTCTTAAGAAAGACGACTTAATAGAAAAGATATTATCCTCTGGTGCAGAAGAAAAAGCACCTGATTATGACGAAAGAAGTAATGAAGAAATATTAGAGGATAAAGAAGATAAAGAGGAAGAAGAAAAAGAAGAAAGACCAGAAAGCGATTTAAAGCCTAAACAGGAGCAGGAACAGCGTATAGAAGAGGGTATACTTGAAGTAATGGCTGACGGCTATGGCTTTTTAAGAGCTGAAAACTTTCTTCCGGGTGTAAACGATATTTATATAGCTCCTGCCCAGATAAGAAGGTTTAACCTTAAAACAGGCGACTGTGTTAACGGTATAGTAAGACAGTCAAGGGACGGAGAGAGATTTGATGCCCTTATATATGTAAAAACAGTAAATGGTGATACACCAGATAAAAGCATAAGACGACCAAACTTTGAGGATTTAACACCTATTTATCCAACAGAAAAGCTTACTTTGGAAACAGAAAGAACAGAGCTTTCAGGCAGAATTATAGACATTATATCGCCTATAGGCAAAGGTCAAAGAGGCATGATTGTTGCACCTCCAAAGGTTGGTAAAACAGTATTTCTTACAAAAACGGCAAATGCCATAGTTAAAAATCACCCAGATGTAAACCTTATAGTGCTTCTTATAGACGAAAGACCTGAAGAAGTAACAGATATACAACGTTCTATTGAGGGTGAAAAGGTTGAGATAGTATATTCAACATTTGATGAGCAGCCAGAGCATCATAAAAGAGTTGCCGAAATGGTTCTTGAAAGGGCAAAACGCCTTGTGGAGCAGGGCAAAGACCTTGTTATACTTCTTGACAGCATAACCCGTCTTGCAAGAGCCTATAACCTTACAACAACGCCAAGCGGCAGAACACTTTCAGGTGGTCTTGACCCGGCAGCACTTTATATGCCTAAAAAGTTCTTCGGTGCTGCAAGAAACATAGAAAATGGCGGCAGCCTTACAATACTTGCCACAGCACTTGTTGAAACAGGCAGCAAAATGGACGAGGTTGTATTTGAGGAATTTAAAGGTACTGGTAATATGGAGCTGGTACTTGATAGAAAGCTTTCTGAAAAAAGAATATTCCCTGCCATAGACATAAATAAGTCAGGTACAAGAAGGGAAGATAAGCTTCTTACAAAAGAGGAAATGGATGCTGTTTATATTTTAAGAAAGCTTACATCAGGTCTTTCATCAGTAGAGGCTACAGAAAGCCTTATAGACCTTATGCTTAAAACTAAAAATAACGAAGAATTTGTTAAAACAGTGCCTCTTTTGGGAAATAAATTATAGTTGCTATTGCAAAAAAAAATATTTGATGATATAATACCACTGTTGTCTATAAATAATCGTGAATTATTGATCAACAAGTATATGTGAGAGGTGAAAAAAATGAAAGAAGGAATACATCCAGCATACCACCAGTGCAAGGTAAAATGCAACTGCGGTAATGAATTTATGACAGGTTCAACAAAAGAAGAAATCAGAGTTGAAGTTTGTTCTAAGTGCCATCCTTTCTACACAGGCAGCCAGAAACTTTTACTTGAAGCTGGCGGACGTGTTGAAAAATTCAACAAGAAATACGGCAGAAACTAATTTTGAAATGGGGGTTCGGATATATTTTTATCCGAGCCTTTTTTCGTTAAAAGATAGGTGACAATATATGAAAAGAACAAATATAGGAGGACAGGCTGTAATAGAGGGTGTTATGATGCGAGGCAAAAAAATGTATGCTCTTGCAGTAAGAACCCCTGACGGAACTATTACAGTTGAAAAAACTCAGCTGGATAATGTTTTAAGCAGACATGGCATATTTAAACTTCCTGTTTTCAGGGGCATGGCTGCTTTTGTTGAAAGCCTTATACTGGGCGTTAAAATTATAATGAGGTCTGCACAGCTTGCAGGTCTTGAAGACGAAACAGAAGAACCTTCAAAGTTTGAAAAATATCTTACTGAGAAGTTTGGGGATAAATTAGGCGATATTTTAATATATTTCAGTGTTTGTGTGTCAATTATATTTTCAATAGGCTTATTTTTTATGCTGCCTGTTGTTATAGGCTCATTTTTTAAACCAATACTTCCTGGTACATGGGCTTTGGGTATTGTGGAAGGCGTAGTAAGAATTGCCATATTTCTTCTTTATATTTGGCTTATATCAAACATGGAAGAAATACGCAGAGTATACCAATACCATGGAGCAGAGCATAAAACTATAAACTGTTTTGAGCATGGTGAAGAGCTTACAGTTGAAAATGTAAAGAAACATACAAGACTTCACAAAAGATGCGGCACAAGCTTCCTGCTTATAGTTATGATTATAAGTATGGTTGTGTTTTTCTTTGTAAGAACAGATACTATTTGGCTTAGACTTTTAAGCCGTATAGTTTTGGTGCCTTTTGTGGCTGGTATTTCATACGAAGTTATTAAGTGGGCAGGTAATTCAGACTCAAAGCTTGTAAATATAGTAAGTAAGCCGGGACTTTGCCTTCAGAAGCTTACAACAAAAGAGCCAGACGGAGAGCAGATAGAGGCAGCTATAGCCGCTATGAAAGGAGAGCTGGAGGATGAGCCAGAATAAAGACTCCATTACAGTTGAAAAATACATAAATTTGGGTGCTGAAAGCCTTAAAAAAAATGGCATAGAAGAATATCGCCTTGAAAGCAGGCTTTTTATGATGAAAGCCACAGGCTTTAGCAAAACAGAGCTTTTTACCAAAAACGACTATGTACTTACAGAGGCAGAAAAAGAAGCCTTTGAAAGCATGGTAAAAAGGCGTATTACAGGTGAGCCATGCCAGTATATACTGGGAAAATGCGAGTTTTTCGGCTATGATTTTTATGTTGATAAAAATGTGCTTATACCGAGAAATGATACAGAAATACTTATTGAAACAGTATTGAAGTATGCAGGTAAATACGGTATTAAAAATATGCTGGACATAGGCACAGGCAGCGGCTGCATACCTATAACACTTGCCTTAGAGGGCGATATTAAAATGACTTCCGTTGACATAAGCCAAGGAGCGCTTAATGTGGCTAAAAAAAATGCTTCTCTTAATAATGTAAGTGTGGAATTTATAAAAAGTGATGTGTTTTCAGCACTTAAAGATCGTAAATTTGACTCAATAGTATCCAATCCGCCTTATATAGAAAGAGAGGAAATTAATAATCTTTCTACAGAGGTTAAGGATTTTGAGCCATTAAATGCCCTTGATGGCGGTATAGACGGTCTTGATTTTTATAGAAGAATTATAAAAGAAGGCAAAGAGCATATTAATGAAAATGGATTTATATTTTTTGAAATAGGATATAATCAAGGCGAAGACCTTAAAATGCTTTTTGAAGAAAATGGATATAAATATATAGAAACAGTAAAAGATTTGGCAGGCCTTGACCGAGTTGTTGTAGGCAGGCTTTGATTTGGAGAGATTTTTATGTTTGACCGCATAGAGGAACTTGTAAATAAACATAACGAGCTTGGGCTTATGGTAAATGACCCTGATGTAATATCAGACCAGCCTAAATGGCGTAAGCTTATGAAAGAATACAGCGAAATAACTCCTATTGTGGAAAAATTTAATGATATTAAAAAGGCACAATCTCAGGTGGAAGAGGCGCTTTTGCTTTTAGAAAGCGAAAAAGACGAGGACTTCAGGCAGATGCTTAAAGACGAAATTTCTGAGGGCAAAGAAAACGAAGAAAAGCTTAAAGAAGAGCTTAAACTTCTTCTTATACCTAAAGACCCTAATGACGATAAAAACGTAATTATGGAAATTCGTGGCGGTGCAGGCGGTGACGAGGCAAATATATTTGCTGGTGACCTTTTTAGAATGTACTGCCGATATGCTGAAAGATGTGGCTGGAAAACAGAAATAATGAGTGCCAATGAAAGCGACCTTGGTGGATTTAAAGAGGTTTCATTTATGATTACAGGTCAGGGTGCTTATTCACGTCTTAAGTTTGAAAGCGGTGTTCACAGGGTTCAAAGAGTGCCTTCCACAGAATCAGGAGGAAGAATACATACATCAACAGCTACTGTTGCCGTACTTCCAGAGGCAGAAGAGGTTGATGTAAATATAGACATGAACGATGTAAGAATAGACGTATTCAGAGCATCAGGAAATGGCGGACAGTGCGTAAACACAACAGACTCTGCTGTAAGAGTTACACATATTCCAAGTGGAATAGTTGTATCATGTCAGGACGAAAAAAGCCAGATAAAAAATAAGGCAAAAGCCATGAAAGTCCTTTACGCAAGGCTTTATGAAATGGAAAGACAGCTTCATGACAGCAAAATATCTGCCGAAAGACGTTCTCAGGTAGGTACTGGCGACAGAAGCGAAAAAATAAGAACTTATAATTTCCCACAGGGCAGAATTACAGACCACAGAATAGGTCTTACTATTTACAAAATAAATGCTGTTTTAGACGGTGAAATGGAGGAAATTATAGATAGCCTTATAGCATATGACAGAGCAGAAAAGCTGAAAGAAGAAACGGGAGAGTAATCTGACAGGTCTTTTTTATATATAATATTAGTAATACCTTTTTTATGGGAAGGCTGTATGAAAAAGACTGTTTTGGCTTTAAGATGCTTTTTAGGAGGCATACTTTGTTTTATAGGCTCTTTTGGTTTTACGGAAAATTTGATTTTCACAGAAAATAACAGTATAATAAAAATGACAGCATGTATTATGTTAGGAATTACATTTAATTATTTCGGCTGTGTATTAGCCGTTCCTGATAACGACAGAAGCCCAGATGCAATAGATTTGATTTTTTTTGCTCTGGGCATTATTTTTACGGGGGTATTTGTACACTTTTTAAGAAATTTCTTTGCCTGAAAAAAGGCTGTACTGTATTAATTTTAGGAGGGGATATTATTGAACAGTTTGGAGATTTCAAAAGAAAGAATAAAAGAGATGGTTATTGATAATGTGCGTACATTATACAGAAAGACCATTGAAAACACTACAAGCGAAGAGCTTTATCAGGCTGCCGTTTATGCCATAAGAGACATAGTAAATGACAGATGGATGAAAACTCATGACGAATACTATGAAAAAGATGTAAAGGTAGTTTACTATCTTTCAATGGAATTTCTTATGGGCAGATTTTTAGGTAACAGCATTATAAACCTTTCTATTTACAAGCCTGTAAAAGAAGCTTTTGACGAGCTGGGAATAGACTATAATGCCATTGAAGAGTCAGAGCCAGACCCAGGTCTTGGAAATGGTGGTCTTGGCAGACTTGCAGCTTGTTTCCTTGACTCTCTTTCAACAATGAGTCTTCCAGCCTATGGCTGCGGTATAAGATACCACTATGGTATATTTGAGCAGGTAATAGAAAATGGCTATCAGGTAGAAAGACCTGATAACTGGCTTGAAAACGGTGACCCTTGGGCAATTAAGAGAAATGAATATGCCGTTGAGGTTAAGTTTGGCGGTACTGTTAAGGCTGTGCCAAAGGGTAACGGCGAATATCGCTTTGTTCAGGAAAACTATCAGTCTATAATGGCTGTACCTTATGACTACCCTGTTGTTGGATATGGCTCAAATACTGTAAACACATTAAGACTTTGGGACGCCAGAGCAAAAAATAAATTTGACCTTAAGTCATTTAACGAAGGTAACTACCAGAAAGCTCTTCAAGAGCAGAACCTTGCTCATACACTTACAGATGTCCTTTATCCTGCTGATGACCATTACTCAGGTAAGGAGCTTAGACTTCGCCAGCAGTATTTCTTTATTTCTGCAACTGTTCAAAGAGTTATAGACAGATTTAAAAAGATGCACAGCGATTGGGATATGCTTCCAGAAAAAGTTGCTTTCCAGCTTAATGATACACACCCTACAGTTGCTGTAGCAGAACTTATGCGTGTTCTTGTGGACGAAAATGATGTGCCATGGGATAAGGCTTGGGAATTAACACAGAAAGTATGTGCATATACAAACCATACAATTATGAGTGAAGCTCTTGAAAAATGGCCTATTGAGCTTTTCAGCAGACTTCTTCCTCGTATTTATATGATTGTTGAAGAAATTAACAGACGTTTCTGTCTTACACTTCTTGAAAAATACGGAAACGACCACAATAAAATAAGAGAAATGGCAATTATTGCTGATGGTCAGGTTAGAATGGCATTTCTTGCCATTGTTGGCAGCCACAGCGTAAATGGCGTTGCTGCGCTTCATACAGAAATACTTAAAAAACAGGAGCTTAAAAACTTCTACGATATTTATCCAGAAAAATTCAATAACAAAACAAACGGTATAACTCAAAGAAGATGGCTTCTTCATGCAAATAGAGGTCTTGCAGACCTTGTTACAGAAACTGTTGGAGATACTTGGGCAACAGAGCTTTCAAAAATTGAGGGTATTGCAAAATATGCTGATGATGAAGCTTTCCAGCAGAAGTTTATGGATATAAAACGTGAAAATAAAGTTGCATTAGCTAAATATATCAAAGAAACAAAGGGTATTGATATTAACCCTGACTCAATATTTGATATTCAGGTTAAGAGACTTCACGAGTATAAAAGACAGCTTCTTAATGTGCTTCACATAATATACCTTTACAACACTCTTAAAGTTAATCCAGGTCTTGACATAGTGCCAAGAACATTTATATTTGGTGCAAAAAGTGCTGCTGGATACAGAAGAGCTAAGCTTATTATTAAGCTTATAAACTCTGTTGCTGATGTTGTAAATAACGATGAAAGCATACAGGGCAAGATTAAGGTTGTGTTCATGGAAAACTACCGTGTATCACTTGCAGAAAAGCTTATACCTGCAGCAGATGTAAGCGAGCAGATTTCAACAGCCAGCAAAGAAGCTTCTGGTACAGGTAACATGAAGTTTATGCTTAATGGTGCTGTTACAGTTGGTACTCTTGACGGTGCTAATGTGGAAATTTGCGAAGAAGTTGGAAAAGACAACATATTTATATTTGGTATGACAGCAGAAGAGGTTATAAACACATACAAGAATAATAACTATGACCCTTGGATGGTTTATAACATGAATCAGGATGTAAGAATGGCTCTTACAAGCCTTATAAACGGCACATTTGACCAGGATACAGAGCTTTTCCGTGAAATATATGAATCACTTTTAAATGGTTATGGCGGTTCAAGAGCCGACGAGTATTTTGTACTTGCTGACTTTGAATCATACAAAAAAGCTCAAGAAGAAGTTGATGCAGCTTACAAAGACAAAAAACGCTGGGCTAAAATGGCTATAATTAATGTGGCTAAGAGCGGCAAGTTCAGCAGTGACAGAACTATTAAAGAATATGCTGATGAAATATGGAACATTAAGCCATGTGAAATTGATTAATTAATAAAAAAGATATTTCTATAAAAAAGGAAAATCAAACTATATAAAATTGTATTTTTGAAAAATTGCATTTACTGCGGAAGGGTTTGGGGAACGACAAGTCAGTAAGTTTGCTAAAGCAAACTCCAGCCATAAATGGCTGTCCGCCCATCTTGGCGGTACTAAGTTCTCAAACTGGAATCCGCAGTGAAGTACCCGACGAACAAGGGCAGCGTAGCTGTTTTGCGTGAGCAAAATACCGATGGAATTTATTTCCGATGAGGAAAAGCAGGAGTTTCAAGGCTTTTTAGCCGATGGAACTCCTGCTTTATACTTATGTATGCTCGTCAAAGGCTTGAATGAAATGAGCCTTTGACGAAAAGGTGTCGATTTTTCGACACCTTAAAATGTTAGCATTTTTTCATCATAAATTCAGGTTTTGCCATAAATACTGTTCTGTTTTCTCTAAGGTGGTCGTTTACAATGTCAAGACATTCGCCAAATCTCTGGAAATGCACAATTTCTCTTTCTCTTAAGAACTTAAGAGGTGCTATTACGTCAGGGTCTTCTGTAAGGTCTAAAAGATAGTCGTATGTTGAGCGGGCTTTCATTTCAGCAGCCATGTCTTCGTAAAGGTCTGTTACAGGGTCGCCTTTTGACTGAAGAACGGCTGTATTAAAAGGTGTGCCGTTAGCAGCACATGGATATACTCCAAGACCATGGGCTACATAATAAGGGTCAAGACCTGCCTCTATAATCTGTTTTTCTGTAAGACCCTGTGTAAGCTGGCTTACTATTGTACCCATCATTTCAATATGCGCAAGTTCTTCTGTACCTATATCGTTAAGTGCTGCTTTTGCCTGAGGTGTAATCATTGTAAACCTCTGGCTTAAGTAGCGAAGTGATGCACCGATTTCACCATCACCGCCACCATATTGCTCAATCATAATTTTTGCAAGTCTTGCGTCTGGATTTTTTATTTTAACAGGAAACTGAAGCTTTTTTTCATATATCCACATTTATCTGCACACCTCACTTTTTAAATCATAATTAAATTCCTTTTCCCAAGGCCATGGACATTCCACCCACTGATAGGTGTTGTCGCATCTGTTTAATGAACGGAATGAGTTTAAAGGACCGTAAGTTTTCTCGTATTTTGTTTTAAGAGTGTCGCTGGCTCTTATTATTTTGTTGTACTGTTCTATAGCTTTGCAGTCCAAAGGGTGAGTGTCAAGGTAGAGAGCTATATCAACAGCCATAAAGTCAAGTTCTGTAATACTTTTTAAAAGCTCGTTTCTTTCATCTGTCATTTCTCATTACCTCCTTTTTGCAGCAGCCTTTTTTTCTTTCATATGGCTGCACAAGGCATGGGAATACTGTGCCATACATAAGCGAGCAGCAGCCTTCCATAATTTCAAAGTTTTCCTGAAAAGGTACATAGACCTGAGCTAAGCCTGTGTGGTCTAATACGCAGTTGTTGCAGTCTGAAATTTCGTGAGAAAGTGTATTTGCAAGGTTTGAGCATTTTTCGCTGGTAGTATTGCATGAACAGCCGTTATTACAGTTATCTTTTGCACAGCCATGGATTTTGTAAAAATCATCG
>CALWHO010000003.1 GCA_944380405.1 uncultured Lachnospiraceae bacterium | reverse complement strand
TTAAGTTCTTCTACAAGATGTGTCTTAATGCCATTATCTGCGAGGTATTTGAAAATGATATTTGTCATACGGTTGTTAATAACGCCTTTTCCTGAAATCTGTCCTTTTTTAAGGCCATTAAAAGCTGTGGCGTCATCTTTATAAGATACAATATAAAGATTTTCGTCATCTGTTTTAAATACTTTTTTCGCCTTACCTTCATAAAGCATGTCACGTTTTTCCATCATTTATCCTCCTCAAAATACTCATTTGAATTATTTGCCTATTTTATTATAACAGAAAAAGGCTATAAAAAAAATCAGCAAATGACAACTTTTTTTAAAAAATTACACTTTATATATTGATTTATTTATGCAAAAGGTCATGCAATTTATAAAAAAATTAAACCTCTGCCAAAAAACTTATTAAAAAGTTATTTAAACAGAGGTAAATTTTTTATTTAGCTTTTTTACAGCAGTATCATATAAAAATTACTTATTTATAAGATACTCTATAATTTCATAAGCCTGTGCAAGCTCTGGAGTTTCAATATCTTCAACACTGCCTTCGTCGCAAGCCTTAGCAGCAGCAGGTCTAATAGGAAGCTGTGCTAAAGGTGCAAGCTGATAAACCTGAGCAGCCTTCTGAAGTTTGCTTTCTCCATAAAGCTCTATTTTCTTTCCACAGTCTGGACATTCAAGATAGCTCATGTTTTCTACTAAACCAAGTATAGGCACATTCATCATTTTTGCCATGTTTACTGCTTTTCCAACAATCATGCTAACAAGGTCCTGTGGTGATGTAACTATAATAATACCGTCAACAGGTATGCTCTGGAATACTGTAAGAGATACGTCGCCTGTTCCAGGAGGCATGTCTACAAAAAGACAGTCTACATCTCTCCAAAGTACATCTTTCCAGAACTGCTGAACAACACCTGCAATAACTGGACCTCTCCATACAACAGGGTCTGTTTCGTTATCAACAAGAAGGTTAACGCTCATAACCTGTATGCCGTTTTTTGTTTTTACAGGAAGCATGCCATATTCGTTTCCGCCTGCTTTTTCCTTAAGACCAAACATTTTTGGTATTGAAGGGCCTGTGATATCCGCATCAAGAATACCGCAGCTATAGCCTTTTTTCTGCATGCCACTTGCAAGCATACTTGTAACAAAAGACTTACCTACTCCACCTTTACCACTTACTACGCCAATTACTTTTTTAATTTTACTGTATTTGTTTGGTTCAATTCTGAAGCTCTCCATGCTTCTTTCTGAACAGTTTGAACTGCAGTTTGAACAGTCATGATTACAGCTTTCGCTCATTTTTATCACTCCGTTAAAAATATTTTTTCACTTTAAATAATATATACCCAAAGAAACATTACGTCAACAAATGACTTTTTATAAATTCATATTTTTTTCAAATTGACTTCACACTATATACACAAAATTATTGTTTAATTATACCTGTAAACAAAACCCCAACCTAAATTTAAAAAAACTCGGCAGTTTATCCTTTCCTTCTTTATCTCTTCATTACTGCCGATTTTTCTACCGAGGCTTTATCCCTCGGGATTTTTAAACAAAAAACCGCTTATATGGAAAATATCCATTTAAGCGGTTATTTTTTATCTTCTAAGCATTTTAGGTGAGAATAATATAAACATTGGGAAAATTTCAAGTCGGCCTATAAGCATGTCCAGCGTAAGTATTATTTTTGAAAATATACTATACTGGCTAAAGTTTCCTGTTGGGCCAACCATACCAAGACCTGGACCAATGTTATTAAATGTAGCCATAACAGCTGAAAGGTTTGTTGTTATATCAAAACCGTCTACGCTTATAACTATTGTTGAAACAATAACTATAATTACATAAGCAAATAAGTAGCATTGTGCTGTTTTTATAATGGAGTCAGATACAACCTTGCCTTCCATATGCACTCTCTTTACGCTTCTTGGGTGGCTAATGCTTACGATTTCGTTTTTAAGTGACTTAAGAAGTATTATAAATCTTGAAACTTTAAGTCCACCGCCTGTGCTTCCTGCACAGCCGCCTATAAACATAATAGAAAGAAGTATAATTCTTGAAAGCTCCGGCCACTTATCAAAATCTGCTGTTGAAAAGCCTGTTGTTGTAATAACTGACGCAACCTGGAAAGCTGCTGTCTGGAAAGCTATAAACACATTATCAAACATTCCAGCAATATTAAATGTAATTACAACAGTTGAAATAAGTACAATTAAAAGAAAAACTCTCATTTCTTCACATGCAAGAGCTTCTTTTGGCTTTCTTGCATAGACAAGATAGTACACATTAAAGTTAATTGCACATAAAAGCATAAATATTGTTATTATAACCTGCACTGCAACTGTATAAGAACCTATACTGCTGTTTAAAAGTGCAAAACCACCAGTACCTGCTGTTGCCATAGAAAGAGTAATTGCCTCATAAAAAGACATGCCTGCAATCATAAGAAGCACAACTTCCATAGCAGTTATAAAAGCATATATGCCGTATAATATCATAGCCGTTGTTTTAACCTTAGGCACAAGCTTTCCAACAGATGGTCCCGGGCTTTCTGCTCTCATAATATGCATGTTATAGCTGCCTGATAAGGGAAGTATGGCAAGCACAAGCACCAGAACACCCATACCACCTATCCAGTTTGTAAAGCATCGCCAAAAGGCTGAGCATTTTGAAAGTATTTCAACATCAGGCATTATGCTGGCACCAGTTGTTGTAAAACCTGAAACTGTTTCAAAAACGGCATCTACATAGTTTGGTATTTCGCCAGTAAGAAAATATGGAAGTGCACCAACCAAACTCATTATTATCCAGCTTAAAGAAACTGTTACAAGACCTTCCTTTGAATAAAATGCCTTGCTTTTAACCTTTCTTGCCCTTCCAAGGCCACCTATAATTATGCTCCCCAAAGCAACTGCCAAAAAGCACAAGCCTTCAGCTTCGCCGTATATAAGGGCAACAACACATGGAAGAAGCAAAAATAAGCCTTCAAAGGCAAGAACACTGCTAAGCACGTGTATCATTATTGAATAATTCATTTTTATTTACCTACCTTATACCAACTTTAAAGCATCCTGTATATCGTGAAGACCGTGAGTTGTTGTTACAAGTATAACTGTATCTCCAGCTTCTATTTTACTTTGTCCATTTGGAATAATTACCTGACCTCTGTGGGTAATACAGCCTATAAGAATGTTTGGCTTAAGCTCCAAATCTATAAGAGGTATTCCTATAACAGGAGAGTCCTCTTTTATAAGAAATTCCAAAGCCTCAACTCTGTTATCGTTAAGCATATAGAGTGTTTCAATATTACTTCCCATAGAGTTATGCATAGCTCTTACATATTTAGTAATAATTTCTGCTGTAAGGTATTTAGGATATATAATGCTTCCCAGTTCAAGATTATCAACTATGTTGTCATAAGATATTCTGTGTACCTTTGTAATAAGCTTTGCTTTTGTAAGGCTCTTTGCAAAAAGAGCAAGCATTATGTTTTCTTCGTCAAAGTTTGTAAGAGAAACGAATGCATTTGTCTGAAGTATGCCCTCTTCCATAAGCACTTCTCTTTCTGTACCATCACCATGGATAATAAGTGCCTTTGGCATAAGCTCACTAAGCTCTTCGCATCTTGCCTTGTCTTTTTCAATTATTTTAACCTTTATGCCCATATCAATAAGCTGGCTTGCAAGATATATACAAGTTCTGCCACCGCCTATAATCATGGCATCTTTAACAGCTGCTGTAGGCTCGCCTAATTTCTTGAAAAAGTCAACAGCATTTCTTGACTCGGCAAGTATGGAGATTTCGTCTTTTGCCTTAAGCACAAAATTACCATCAGGTATTATAACCTCTGTACCTCTTTCAACGATAGGTATAAGAACATCACAGCCAATTTTTATCCTTAAATCCTTAAGGCTTATATCACAAAGAGGACTGCCTTCTTCTATTAAATAAGATATAAGGTCTACACGGCTTTTTGCAAAAGAGTCTATTTTTAAAGCTGATGGGAACTTTAATATTCTTGACATTTCCCTTGCTGCTGCTCTTTGAGGATTTATAATAAGAGAAAGACCAAGCTCATCTTTAATAAATCCAATTTCTTTGCTGTATACAGGGCTGCTAACCCTTGCAATTGTATGGCATCCGCCTGCTTTTTTAGCTATAAGGCAGCATAAAAGATTAAGCTCATCAGACCTTGTAACTGCAATAAGCAAATCTGCTTCTTTAACTCCAGCTTCTATCTGTACCCCTAAACTGGCACCATTTCCTACTACACCAAGTACATCAAATGTATTTGTAAGGTTATTTACAAGCTGCTCCTTGGCGTCAATAATTGTAATGTCGTACCCCTCTTTACTAAGCTGTTCTGCAAGAGTGCTTCCTACATTGCCACAGCCTACAATAATGATTTTCATAACATCCTCCACATGAATATTCACATATGAAATATTTTTAAAAATAATTTTTCAGACTAGATTATAACAAAAAATTATAAAATAGTGAATATCTATTTTTAATGTTTCAAACTTTTAATCATTATTGCAAAATCATTCCTTATGCTGCATGAATTTGAAATAAATATAAAAACACAGTAAATGACAGCAAAACACACCATTCCATATAAAAATGGAACAGCGAAAAACATATTCAAAATTTTATATGTATTTACAGCACATATACCGCATACAAAAGGCATTATGTAAACAGACATTACATCAATGCCGTTTTTTGTTTTCTGGCAGCATTTTAAAACTCCAGTTACAGAGGAAAATATCATTGATACAAGAGACGACACTATAAATGCCTCAACACCCATAACAGGCATTAAAAAATAAATAATTCCAATATTTATAAATGAAGAAATCACTCCACTTTTAAATATAAATTTATGCTCACCTAAACCGTTTAATATTCCATTTATGGTTATTCCAGTATACATAAAAGGGCATAAAACCGAAAGCTTTTTCAAAAGAACTCCTGTTTCTTTTGCACCATAAATAACAGAGCATATCTCCTCTCCAAATATAAAGAAAAACGAGAAAACAAAAAATGCCATTAAAGACGTAAGTGAAAGACTTTTTTCAACAGCCTTTTCAATGCCTCTTTTGTTTCCCGTTACTGCTGCTGCACTTATGGCAGGCATAAGTGACGATGAAAAAGCAATAAGCACCGATGACGGAAACTGTAAAAGTGGCATAGCCATACCTGTAAGAGAACCAAAGGCAGCCATTGAGTTTATTTCTGATGAGTATAACTGAAGCCTTTGGGGTATAAGTATGCTCTCAACTGTACCTAAAAACGAAACAGAAACCTTTGAAAGCATAAGTGGAAATGAAACAACAATAATTGTTGTTAAGCATTTTGATAGAGGCATGTTTTGACCTCTGTTTGTCTTTTTGCCGTCCATGTCGCCATAGGCAGAAAAAGCCATAATTAAAAATGACAGTATCTCACCAAATACAACTCCTGTTACTGCTGCTGCACATGCCTTTTCCATGCCACCTGACAAAAACACAGGACATAAAATTATAGTAACGCCAATTCTTACAAGCTGCTCTGCCACCTGTGAAACGGCAGGATATGTATGCTTCTGTACTCCCAAAAAATAGCCCCTCACACATGAAGAAAGCGCCATAAAAGGAAAACACAGCGAAAGTATTTTAATAAGAGCACCTGTTCTTTTGTCACGCAAGAAATAAACAGATATTGCTTGGCTTTCTGTAAATACAATAATACTTAAAAATAATGAAACAGCAAGAGAAACGCTTAATGCCGAAAAAAGTATTTTTTTAGTATTTTTGTAATTGCCCTTGGCACTTTCTTCTGCTGCCAGCTTTGCAACAGCAATAGTAACACCTGATGAAGAAATACTCCAAACAAGCATATAAAGAGGCATTATAAGTTGATAAAGACCCATGCCCTCTGCCCCTATAGTATTGCTCATAAAAATTCTGTAAAAAAAACCCATAAACCTTGTTATTACATTGGCACATGTAAGTATAAAAGCACCTTGTGCAAGTTTTTTAACACTCATATTTTTATCTCCACATAAATTTAATATTATTTATATGCAGATATAGGGCTTAAAATAAAAATTTCTGCAAAAAAATAAACAGCACTTTAATGCTGTTTATTTTCATTATGTTTGTTTTTTATTATTTCACGCACTGTTTGAGCTGCCGTTTCAGGCAAAATTGGGTTAATATAACTTCCCGTGCCGTATTCAAAGCCTGCTGGTGCACCTATTCTTGGAAGTATCCTCATATACCAATGGAAATCCTCGTCTTTATGACCCTTTGGTATATCCTGAAAACATATATTGTAGCATAAGTCTTCTTTTATATCTTTTACAGCAGAAATAATTGTTTTTATTGCTTCTGCAAGATATTTTATTTCTTCTTCACCCATACCTGCTATTGATGATATATGTTTTTTAGGCACTACCCAAATTTCAAAGCTAAACTTTGCAGCATATGGTATAAATGCAGCAAAACCTGCATTTTCAAAAACAAGTCTTTCGCCAAATTTAATCTCATGCTCTGCCATGTCACACATAAGGCATGTACCATTTTTATTTCTGTAATTTTCAAATGACAAAAGAGCTCTTTCCTGTTCACAAGGAACAATAGGCACACCTATAACCTGCCAATGAGAGTGTGAAATAGATGCTCCTGCCATGGGTCCATTATTTTTAAATATCTGAACATACTTAATTTCGTCCATTTCCTCAAAAAGTGTAAACCTGCTTTTAAGCACCTTTATAACTCTTTCTATATGGTCCCATGAAAACTCATGAAGCTCCTCATTATGCACAGGCGTATCAACAAGTACTTCATGAAATCCTATACCCTCCATAGAGTCATAGAAGTTATCCATATTAACCTCAAAACATAAATCATCAACAGCAGGATACATATTTTTAAATACTCTTATTTCCCAGTTTCCATCTTTTTCAAGCCTGAATCTTTCTGGTGTTGTACAGCCTTCATGTCCCATACAAAAAGGACATACTGTATCTGGATTTTCCCTTATTTTGCTGTTGTGCTTAAAAGCGTATGGCTTTTTCCTTCTGTTTGAAGCAAATATAACCCATTCTCCACTTATAATATCTTTTCGCATTTGCGACATATTTTCACCTTCACTCTATGTGCCAATTACCTATGGTTTTGTAACAGTCGTAATTATATGCTTTAATTTCACCTGAAATTCTTTCGTCAACAAAAAGAGCTGATTTCCTGTATACAAGGCTTATATATGGAAGCTCTTCGGCTATCTCTTTTTCCAGGGCACTATATGCCTCCTGTATAGTTGCTGTACTTACGGCACTATATGCAGCTGACAAAAGGTTATCCATTTTTTCGCTGCTGTATGAAATATAGTTTGTTCCTCCTATTTGTGCAGAAGAGAACATAAAACCTGGGTATGAATCAGGTGATATTTCCCAACCACCCATAAAAATATCAAAGTCACCGCTTTCAAGCTTTGTTTTATATTGGTCGTAAGGCACTTCTTCTATTTTTATTTCAATGCCTATAGCTCTAAGCTCGTCACGTATTTTCTGTGCCGCCTGACATCTTTCATCATTTTCGCTGTTTACAAGCAGCCTGAAAGAAAGATTTTGTGTACCCTCTTCATTTGTTTTATATCTTATGCCGCTTTCATTTACGGCTGTATAGCCAGCACTGTCAAGGTGTGTCTTAGCAGTTTCAAGGCTATATTCATAGTCCTTTATGGTGCTGTCATAAAGATAACTTGATGGACTTACAGGTGTTACAGCAGGAACTGCATTTGAAAGATAAATGCCTTCTATAATATCGTCTTTTGGAACGGCATAAGCAACAGCCTTTCTTATATTTTTATCCATTAATATAGCAT
>CALWHO010000002.1 GCA_944380405.1 uncultured Lachnospiraceae bacterium | reverse complement strand
TTAATTGATGCAAGGTCTTTAACGTCGCCAACTGGGTTAGGGTTAGCAAGTTTCATTTCATAAACTTCTCCTGTGTTTTCAACTTCTGCAGTTGAGCCAGAAGCTGCTGCTGAGCCAGAAGCTGAAGATGATGAGTCACCGCTTGAGCAAGCTGCAAGTGATAATGCCATAGTTGCTGCAAGCACTAAACTAATTGCCTTTTTCATTAAACATTCCTCCCAAAAAATAAACTTTGTAACTACCCTATATATTTTGTTACAAGGCAATTATAAAATATTTTTCAGTGTAAAAATATAAGTTGTTAACAACTTTATAAGGTTTTATAGGCTTTTTTTGGTTGTTTTTTTACTTTTCTGGTTTTTTTATAAAAAAAGTTGTTAACAACTCTCCTATTATCGTATTTTTATATATCATTTGTAATCCATAATGTCAAAATTGTATATCATCACACATCTAATAATTAAAATATGCAGCAAATATAACAAACAAATTGCATTTTCACTTATATATAGCAATGGTTATATTTACTTTTATTTGTATTTTGAATAAATAAACCATGCCCCTATTATTAAAAATTTTCTCGTAATTTCTAAAATTTTACATCATATTATATTGAAACAGAAAATAACTTTCCAAGTAAACATATATTCAGTCCATATTGTTAACATCTTTTTATATTTTCAATACATAAAATTGTTTACAGGTTTATACGAACCATAAACTACAATGTTTTTTTAACAATATTAACAAATACAAAAAAACCCCTTTTGAATATTTTTCAAAAAGGGTTTTTGTTTTAATTAATGTATGTCGTACTTCCTTAAAAGCCTTGATGCCTTTGTTTGGGAAATACCCAGAGCATCAGCAACCTTATAAGAACTTTTGTATTTAGCATAATATTTTAAAAGAAGTTCTTTTTCAAACTTTTCAACTGCCATATCAAAACTTACATCATAGTTTTCTTCTTTTGTTAAAGCTCCTTCCAAAAGAGGTATGTCAGAAGATGTTATTCTGTTTTCTCTTGAAGTAACCACAAGGCGTTCTATAACATACTGTAGCTCTCGTATATTACCACTCCATGAACTATTATGAAGAAGCTGTCTTGCGTTTTGTGATATTGTTTTTCTAATGCCGTATTTTTTATTATATAAATTAAGGAAATAATCTATAAGAGAGTCAATGGCATCCTGCCTTTCTCTTAAAGGCGGCATATAAAATTCAATTACCCTTAAACGGTAATATAAATCTTCCCTGAAATTTTTCTCCTGTATCTGCTTTTTTAAATTTAAGTTTGTGGCAGAAATAATTCTTACATCAACTTTTTTTGTTTTTACAGAACCAATAGGCGTATATGTTTTTTCCTGTATAAGTTGTAGAAATTTTGCCTGAAGATTAAGAGGCAAAAGACCTATCTCATCAAGAAAAAGCGTTCCTGTATCTGCCTGCTCCACAAGACCCTTTTTGCCCTTTGGATTAGCTCCTGTAAATGCTCCTGGAACATAGCCAAAAAGCTCCGACTCAATAAGGTTTTCCGGTATGGCAGCACAGTTTATTGTTACAAAAGGTCTGTTTGCCCTTTTGCTTTTTGAATGTATAAAGTTTGCAAGCATACTTTTTCCTGTTCCTGACTCACCTGTAATTAAAACCGTAGAATCAAAGTTTGATATACGGTTTATGGTTTCAAGTATACTTCGCATTTTTTCATCTCCAAGGAAAATATCCTCAACAGGTGTCTGGGTCATACCCTCTTTAATAGGCAAAACAGGTGCTTTAAAAGGCGGAGCAATTGTTTCTACTATATATGTAGTGTTATTTTCAGGGTTAAACACAGATGATATGTTCACATAAAAAAGACCATGTGTTCCGTATCTTTTCTGCAAAGAAGTGCTTTTTCCATTTTTAATAAATGACGGCAGACTTGTTATGCTTTGAAACTCATCATTTTCAATTAACGAATAATGCTTTCCCATAAAATTATCCAAGCCTTGCAGATAAGCATTTTTAAAGGCAGAATTATAGTATTCTATAACGCCCTTATAGTTATAAATACATATATAATACCCAATGGCATCTATTAAACTTTTAAGGGGCACAATATTATGTTTTTCCATTGTTTTGCCTCCAATCTGCTGTGCTTTTATTATTTATAATACTAATTACACAGTATTAAAACAATATATTTTAAAATATAATTTGAAAAAAGCTATTTATTTAACTAAAGTGCTGCTATAATGATTACAATTACAGTATCTATTTAGGTGGTAGAAAAGTATGAATTTTAAAAAACAGATTATTGCGGAAAAAGATAATATTATATCTTCTACACAAAAATTAATACAGATTAAAAGCCTTCAGGAAAAAGCCCTTCCTGGTAAACCTTTTGGTGAAGGTATGAACGATGCTCTTACATACGTTCTTGATACAGCCAAAGAAATGGGATTTAAAGTAAAAATGCTTGACGGATACTGCGGTTATGCAGAATATGGGGAAGGCGATTTATATATAGGCATATTTACCCATGTTGATATTTGTGCTGAAGGCGATATGTGGGCTATACCTCCTTTTGAAGGCAGAATTATAGACGACAAAATATATGGCAGAGGTGCCATGGATAACAAAGGCCCTCTTATGGCTTCTCTTTATGCCTTAAAGGTGGTAAAAGATACAGGCAAAAAGCTCAACAAAAAAATAAGGCTTATAGTAGGCACAGACGAAGAGCGTTATTATGAAGACATGAAGCATTATCTTAAGCTTGAAAAACCGCCTATTGCAGGCTTTACACTTGATGGTCATTTTCCTGTTGTTTATGCCGAAAAAGGTCTTGCAATGATGGAATACAGAGGAAAATTCCTACAGACAAGCCATGAAAAAATAGCATATATTAAAGGCGGTACATGCGAAAATACTGTTCCTGGCCACTGCGAAGTTTTGCTTATTACAGACAGAAAAGATGAAATAGTACGTGAGCTTTCTAATTTTGCCAGAGAAAACCGCCATAACATGTCTGCCAAAATAACAGACGACGGTGTAAAACTTGAGTCATACGGCATGGAAACCCACAGTATGGCTCTTGAAATGGGCATAAATGCCATAAGCCCAATGGTTGCATTTTTAAATAAAATACATTTTGGAAAAGGTGAATCCAAAAAGCTTATATCATTCTTAAATAACTACCTTGGCTTTGATATTTATGGTGAAAAACTTGGTGTCAACTGTGAAGACAGCTTTTCAGGTAAGTTTACAGTTAATTTTGGAATACTAAACTATGACGGAGAAAATGCTGCTGTAAGACTTGATATAAGATACCCTGTTATGTGTAATTTTGAAGAATCAGCGGAAATATTAAAAGAAGTATTTTCTTCCAATGGCTTTGAAGAATATGAGAGGTCATATTGGGACCCTGTATATTTCCCAGAAGGACACTTTTTAATAGAATCTCTTCTAAAATCATACCGCCATGTAACAAAAGACAAAACAGGTCCTATTGTAAGCGGCAGCGGCAGTTATTCAAAAGTTATACCAAACGTCGCAGCCTTTGGCTCAATATTCCCAGGAGGCAATCAGGCATGGCACAGGGTTAACGAATACATAGAAATAGACAGCCTTTTAAAAATGGCAGAAATATACGCCGAAGCAATATATGAATTAGGATTACTTTGATAGCTAAGTTAAAAATGACTTACATTTGATTTTAAATTCACTTATAAGTCATTTTTAACTTATTTTTTGCTTTTAGCAAGTCATTTTTGACTTATTTATGTGATTATTTTGTGAATTTATTTGTTTTATAGTTAAATTTAACACCCCATAAAAATTTTTTCACCCCGAAAATTAAACTTTTTTAATATTTCCAGTTCTTTTTGGCATAAATATTGCTCTATTTATATTCATAGTAATCATATTATGGCTATTTATAATTTAAGGAGGTTTTATTATGGAAGAAAAGAAAAAGTTTACTTTTAAAATGCCGTCATCATTTTCAATTATCATAGGCATAATTATACTTGTTGCCATACTTTCATGGATACTTCCAGGCGGTGCCTATGAATATGTAGACCCAACTGCATCAAAACTCCAGCCTATTGCAGGTACATACCATGTTACAGAAGCCAACCCACAAGGCATAGGAGCCATAATACTTGCACCTATCAACGGCTTTATGGACTCTGTTGACATTATACTTTACACCCTTGTTATAGGCGGCTTTTTAGCAATTGTTATGAAAACAGGCTCTATTGATGCAGGTATTGGCCACACAATTCGCCGTCTTAAAGGCAGAGAAAGACTTCTCATACCTGTTTTAATGTGTATTTTCAGCTTTGCAGGTGCAGCTTTTGGTATTGAAGAAGAAACTCTTCCTTTCTTCCCTGTTTTGATACCGGTGCTACTGGCAGCAGGATATGATACTCTTGTTGGTTTAAGCGTAATTAAAATGGGTGCTGCTCTTGGTGTTATGGGTTCTATTGCAAACCCATTTGCCGTAGCAATAGCCAGCCGTTTTGCAGGCATATCAATGGGCGATGGCATACTTATAAGAATAGTCCTTTTGGCTATATACATACCAGCCGGTATTATATTTACACTTCACTATGCAGAAAAAGTGCGTAAAGACCCAACAAAATCACTTGTATATGCTCAGGCAGAAGAAAATAAAAAGTTCTTCCTTAAAAACACAGACTACGATAACCTTCCAGAACTTACACCAAAAAGAAAACTTATACTTGCAGTATTTTTAATTTCTTTCCTTGTAATGCTTTGGGGCGTTCTTCCTTGGGAAGACCTTGGTTTAACATTTATACCTACTATGCACTGGTGGTTTGGCGAGCTTTCAGGCGTATTCCTTACAGGTGCAATAATAATTGCCTTTATAGCTGGCATTAGCGAAGATGACTTTATAGAGACATTTATAAACGGTGCAAAAGACCTTCTTGGTGTTGCTGTTATAATCGGCGTTGCAAGAGGCGTTACAGTTATTATGAACGATGCTATGATTACAGATACTATACTTCATGCAGGCGAAGAACTTCTTATGAACACATCATCTGTAGTATTTTCTGTAGCAACATATATTATTTACCTTATACTTTCATTCTTCGTTCCTTCAAGCTCAGGCCTTGCAACACTTTCAATGGGTATTATGGCTCCTCTTGCAGACTTTGCAGGTGTAGGAAGAGAAATAGTTGTTATTGCATATGCAGCTGCTAACTCAATGATAGCTCTTGTAGCTCCTACATGCGGTCTTCTTATGGGCGTACTTACAATGACAAGAACATCTTATACTGTATGGATGAAGTTTGTAGGTAAATTCCTGTTATTTATAGCAATTATAACAATGGTTGTACTTGCTGGAGCAACACTTATAATGGCATAAAAAGGAGTGACATAACTTATGGATAGAGTATTAAAAGATTTAGAACCCAAACTTGTTCTTGAATATTTTGAAGACTTAACAAGAATACCTCGTGGTTCAGGAAATGAAGACCAGGTTTGCGACTATTTAATTAAGTTTGCTGAAAAAAATGGCTTTTCATGGCACAAAGACCACATGAAAAATCTTCTCATACGAGTTCCTGCAACTCCTGGATATGAAGACCACCCAACAGTTATAGTTCAGGGTCATACAGATATGGTATGTGAAAAAAATGCAGACACTGTCCATGATTTTGAAAAAGACCCTATTAAAATGGAAATAGAAGGCGACAAAATAATAGCAAAAGAAACTACTCTTGGAGCAGATGACGGTATAGGCATAGCCCTTGCAATGGCTATTGCGTCTGACAAAACAATACCTCATCCACCTTTGGAACTGGTATGCACCAGTGACGAAGAAAGAGGCATGACAGGGGTTGAAGCATTTGATACTTCACTTCTTAAAGGCAGAATACTCATTAACCTTGATGCAACAGACGAAGGCGTATTTGTTGTAGGCTGTGCAGGCGGTCCAGTTGTAAGAGTTGAAATACCTATTGCATATGAAAAAGCCCCTCAAGGCTATGCACCTATTCACATTAAAATAACAGGCTTAAAGGGCGGTCATTCAGGAGAGGACATTCATAGAGGCAGAGCCAACTCCATAAAGCTTATTTCTCGTATTATAAATGATATTGGCAGAAATATGCCTTATAAAATGGCAGAAATTACAGGCGGTTTAAAATATAATGCCATACCACGAGAAGCGCAAGCTATTTTGCTTGTGCCAAATGACACCAAAGAAAAAGCAATAGACATAGCTAAAAAAATGACAGAAAACTTTGCAAGAGAATATTATTCAATAGAAAACGACCTTTTGGTAACAGCAGAAGAAATCAACAAAACATATGAAACTGTACTTACCGATATATCAGCAACAAAAATAATGGACTTTATAACTCTTGCTCAGTGCGGCATAGTCAGAATGAACCATCAGCTTGAAGGCGTTGTGGAAAGCTCTGTAAGCCTTGGGGTAATTAATTTAGAAGGCGATAAAGCAGTTATCCAGACCATGACAAGAAGCTCAAGCGAAAGCATGTATATGGATATGTACTATAATATAGAGCGTTTAGCCCAAAATGTTGGAGCAAAAACATTTATAATGTCCAACTGCCCAGAATGGGAATATAACCCACACTCAGCAATTAAAAACGTATTTGAAAGCACATTTGAGGAAATATTCAATAAAAAACCTAAATTCCTTGTACTTCATGCAGGTCTTGAATGTGGCGTATTTGCAAAGAAAATACCAGAATATGTAGACATGATTGCTGCTGGTCCTGACTTAAGAGACCTTCACACTCCTGGAGAATATATTATTATATCTTCTCTTCAGAGATTTTGGCAGTTCTTCAAAGAAGTATTTAAAAAGCTTTAAATTTTAATTTAAAGGCAAGCCAATTTGGCTTGCCTTTAACTATAAAAAATCTATTTTTTAAATTTCACCTATGGCGGAAGGGTTTGGGGAACGACCAGTCAGTAAGTTTGCTTTAGCAAACTCCAGCCATAAATGGCTGTCCGCCTATCTTGGCGGTACCTTGTTCCCCAACCGGAATTCGCAGTAAAGCACAGCAAAGAAGTGTTGACAGCGAAGCTGGTTTTGCGTAAGCAAAATGCTGAAAAGAACCCGACGAACAAGGGCAGCATAGCTGTTTTGCGTAAGCAAAATTCCGACGGAATTCACTTCCGACGAGGAAAATAAGGAGTTTCAAGGCTTTTAGCCGCTGGAACTCCTTATTTATACTTATGTCTGCTCGTCAAAGGCTTGAATGAAATGAGCCTTTGACGAAAGGGTGTCGATTTCTTCGACACCCTTAACTTTATTTTTGTACCATTTTTTCTAACTGATTTACCACATGACGCTCTGTGTCAATAGCCATAACTTTTTTTGCTATTTTGTCTGCTTTTTCTTTCGTCCACTGAGAAATTTCTCTTCTTGTTGAAAGCACAGATGTAGGTGTTACGCTGTATTCATCAAGACCAAACGAAATTAAAAGGGGTATAAGCATAGGGTCTGCCGCACCTTCTCCACACATGCCAACAGGTATATTTGCCTTTTTTGCTTCTGAAATTACGTTTTTTATAAGCCTTAAAACAGGCGGTGCAAAAGCTGAATATAAATATGCCACGTTAGAGTTACCTCTGTCAACGGCAAGAGTATAGCCTGTTAAGTCATTTGTACCTATGCTGAAAAAGTCAGCCTCTTTTGCCAGTATATCAGCAATAATTGCAGCAGCAGGCGTTTCTATCATAACGCCTATTTTTAAATTTTTATCATAAGGAATATCTTCTTTACTGAAATCATCCATTATTTTTCTAACCATAGACTTTACTTCTCTAAGCTCATCAACACCTGTTACAAGAGGCACCATTACTGCCATATTGCCATAATGACTGGCTCTTACAAGGGCTTTAAGCTGTGTTTCAAAAAAATCCCTGTGGTTTAAACAATACCTTACAGCTCTAAAGCCTAAAAATGGGTTTTCCTCTTTTGTAAGACCCATATAAGGAATGTCTTTATCTCCGCCTATGTCCAGTGTACGAATTATAACCTGCTTATCTTTCATGGCAAGAAGCACCTTTTTATATGCTTCAAACTGCTCATTTTCATTAGGTGCCGAAGTCCTGTCCATAAAGAGAAATTCTGTTCTAAAAAGACCTATGCCCTCTGCATCATAATCAAGTGCCATTTGAGCATCTTCTGGAGTGCCTATATTTGCAAAAAGCTCTACTTTTATGCCGTCTTCTGTTGTTGTAGGCAAACCTATAAAGCGAGAAAGTGACTCCCTTTCTGCAATATAATCAAGTCTTTTTTGAAGATATATTCCCCTTTCTTCATTAGACGGGTTTGTAATAATTTCTCCTGTCATGGCATTTACAATTACAAGCTCGCCATTTTTAAGTTTTTCTGTAGCACCTTCAACGCTTAAAACAGCAGGCATTTCCATAGCCCTTGCTAAAATAGCCGCATGAGATGTTTTTGAGCCTATTTCAGTTATAAGCCCAACAACATTATCTTTGTTTATGCAGGCAGTCATTGACGGCGTAAGCTCTTTTGCCACAAGAACAGTACCTTTTTTTACCTTTGAAAGGTCTATGGCTTCACTTCCTGTAAGTATGGTCAATACTTCTGCCTTTATATCCATTACATCAACTGCTCTTTGCTTTGTCACCTCATCATCAACAGATGAGAACATATCTATAAATGTATTGCACACCTTTTCAAAAGCACCTTCGGCACAAATACCCTCATCAATGTACTTTTCCATTTCAGACCTTACATAAGGGTCGTCCATCATCATTATATGACCCATTATTATTTCGCCCTCTTTTTCACCAACTGTTTCAGTTAGTTTTTGGGCAAGAGCTGTGTTTTTTTCAACAAAAATTTTAAGTGCATCATTTAAACGCTTTCTTTCTATGGCAAAGTCGCAGTTTTCTCTGTATTCATATTCAATATTGCCCTCTGACAAAACTATAACCCTGCCTATGCCGTATCCCTTGGAAACGCCTATTCCTTTTAGCATAGCAAAAAACCTCCATATAAAAATCAGGCAGCGAATAAAGACACAAAAAAGCATATCCGCCACCTTTTTAAATATTTATGTTTTGTTACTCACCAAAGCCTGATTCAATCATTTCTGCTGCTTCTTTCAAAGCCTCATTTTCTCTTTCACCGTCACATATTATTTCTATTTCAGAGCCGCATTTTATGCCAGAGGCTATAATATTCATAATACTTTTTCCGTCTGTTTCAATGCCTTTATATTTAATTATCACATGGCAAGGATATTTAGCCATAGCATTTGAAAAAGTCATTGCAGGACGCATATGAAAGCCTTGTGAGTTAACTACTGTCATTTTTTTAGATACCATTTTTTAATATTCTCCTTTATTTATGTTTTTCTTTAATACTGCCAAAAGTCCCATACCGGCTACAGAGCCAACAATAAGTGACAGCAAATAAAAAAGCCAGTTACCAACAACGGCAAATACAAATATTCCGCCATGAGGCGCCATAAGAGTACAGCCAAAAAACATTGAAAGAGCGCCAGCTATGCCAGAACCTACAATACAGGCAGGAATTACCCTTAATGGGTCACTGGCTGCATAAGGAATAGCACCTTCTGTAATAAAGCTAAGACCCATAATATAATTTACTGGACCGCTTTTAATCTCTTCCTCTGTAAACTTACTTTTGAAAAATGTTGTTGCAAGGGCAATAGCAAGAGGCGGAACCATGCCGCCAATCATTACGGCAGCCATAATATCGTAGTTTCCTGATGAAATAGCAGCCGTACCAAAAACATAAGCCGCTTTATTAAAAGGTCCACCCATGTCAATAGCCATCATTGCACCAAGCACAAAGCCTAAAAATACTTTGCTTGTACCACCCATAGAATTAAGGAAGTTTGTAAGACCCGTATTTATATAACCCATAAAAGGATTTACGGCACACATAATAACAGCTATAGCTCCAAGGCCAAGTATAGGGTATATGAGTATTGGCTTTATGCCAGCAAGAGAATTAGGAAGACCATCGCAAAGCCTCATTATGCCAAGCATAACGTAGCCCCCTGCAAAGCCTGCAAACAATGCACCCAAAAATCCAGATGGTATATCTCCAGCTACATTTGAAAACGTAGCACCTGTTGTGGCAAGAAAACCACCAACTATACCAACCAAAAGACCTGGTCTATCGGCTATTGATTTACCTATATATCCAGCAAGTATAGGAATCATAAAATTAAATGCAGCAGAGCCTATAGTTTTGAAAAATGCAGCTACCGGCGTATTAGAACCAAAATTGCCGTCTTGAGGTGCACCCAAAATAGAGTCAATTAAAAAAGCAATGGCTATAAATATACCGCCTGCCACAACAAAAGGCAGCATATTAGATACGCCATTCATAAGGTGTTTATAAAGCTTTCTGCCAAAGCTTTCATCAGACCCTAAAGCTTCTTCTTTTTTAACACCTGAAGACCTGTATACCTTAGCTTCATCAGAAAGAGCTTTATTTATAAGCTCTTTAGGTCTTTTTATACCCTCTGAAACCTTTACGCTTATAAGCTTTTTGCCGTCAAACCTCTCCATATCAACGCTTTTGTCTGCTGCAATTATAATGGCATCGGCATTTTTAATTTCTTCAGAGGTAAGTATATTTTTTGCTCCTCCTGAGCCATTTGTTTCAACCTTTATAGGTATATTAAGGTCACGCCCTGCCTTTTCAAGAGCTTCAGCTGCCATAAAGGTATGGGCAATACCTGTAGGACATGCAGTAACTGCCAGTACTCTATAGCCAGTATTTTCTGTTTTCTCATTGTTGTCATTTGAAGGATATTTTGCTTCTTCAGCAGAGTCTATTATATTTATAAACTCTTCTCCTGTTTTTGCACCAAGTAATTTTTGCCTAATCTCACCGTCCATAAGAAGCACCATAAGCCTTGAAAGCACTTCAAGGTGAAAATCACCATCATTAGGAGCGGCAATCATAAATATAATATTAGACTTTTTACCATCAAGGGCATTATAATCAACCCCATCATGAACAGTAACTGCTGCAAGGCCTGCTTTTTTAACAGCATCAGACTTTGCATGAGGAATGGCTATACCATCACCTATGGCAGTTGTACCTTGCTGTTCTCTTTTAAGTATGTTTTCTTTATATTTATTTTTGTCTTTCAGGTTACCTGCCTTTTGGTGCAGTTCAATAAGCGTTTCTATTGCTTCTGATTTTGAATTAAGCTTTATATTAAGCAAAATACTTTCTTTGCTGAGCAAATCAGAAATTTTCATTTATTACGCCTCCTTACCATTTAAAATTTCTCTTATGTTATTTATTCCCGTAATGTGTTTTATAATTCATACACACTTTTCCATAAAAATAAAAAAAAGAATTATTTATAAGTAAAAAAACACTTATGAAATAATCCTTTTATATTTTGCATTATATTAATATTTTTATTCGCCCAAAGAAACAAAACCCTTGTTTGGGCATAACAAAGGTTTTGTTTCTTTTTTACTGTTTATTTAATATTGTTATCTACTTTATACATGTGTGAAATTAAATCTACAACTTTATTTGAGTAACCCCACTCATTGTCGTACCATGCAATAAGTTTTATAAAGTTATCATCAAGCATAATGCCTGCTGTTTCATCAAATATACAAGTATGGCTATCGCCTAAAAGGTCAGAAGAAACAACCTGATCTTTAAGATAGCTTATAATGCCTTTCATGTTGCCTTCGGAGGCTTCTTTTATTTTTTTGCATACTTCTTCGTATGTAGTATGTGTTTTAAGTCTTGCTGTTAAATCCACAACTGAAACATCATTTGTAGGCACACGGAATGACATACCTGTCATTTTGCCTTTAAGAGATGGTATAACTCTGCCGACAGCTTTTGCTGCACCTGTTGTAGAAGGAATTATGTTATTAAATACAGAACGGCCTGTTCTCCAGTCACGTCCTGCTCTGGCATCTACTGCCTTTTGTTTTGCTGTTGCTGAGTGAATAGTTGACATAAGAGCCTGCTCAATACCAAAGTTATCATTTATAACCTTTGCTAAAGGTGCAAGGCAGTTTGTTGTACAGGAAGCATTTGAAACAATATCCATATCTGCTGTATATGTATCTTCGTTTACGCCAACTACAAATGTAGGCATAATATCGTCTTTAGAAGGTGCTGTAAGGACAACCTTTTTAGCTCCGCCTACCTTATGCATTGATGCTTTTTCTGTTGTGTTAAAAGCGCCTGTTGATTCAACAATATATTCAGCACCACTTTCTGCCCAAGGTATTAAAGAAGCATCGCTTTCACTGAAAACTCTAATTTTCTGTCCTTCTGCAACTATATAATTTCCGTCAATTGAAATTTCGCCATTAAAACGACCAAATACGCTGTCATACTTAAGCTGATAAACCATGTAGTCTAAATCTGCATTACGAAGATTGATTGCACAAAGTTCAAATTCATCTTTTCTTTGCATTAAAACACGAAATACAACTCTGCCAATACGTCCAAAGCCATTGATACCAACCTTTATTGCCATTTTATCCACTCCTTAGTTTACTTAATAGATTTTAGTAACAGTTTATCCATTTTTAATTCTATCACAGCTGATAAAAAAGTCATGTGTTTTTTATAAATTTTTTATTTTTCGGAAGTCTACACATATTTGTAGGACAAATTTATCTTATATTTTATTCACATTGGATATTTTCCATATTTTGTAAATATTTATTATATGATTTCAATAAAAAACATTGTAAAATAGGGCTTTTTAAGGCATTTACTTGTTTATGTTGCATAAATTGGTCATACAAATATAGTAAATACACTACTATTTTAAATTGATTTTAAAGTATTAGTTTAATAATAACGGTAATTAAATTACTATAGTTTTATTTTTACAGTGAAAATAATATTTACATTAACTAAAATAAATCACCGTTTTTTATATATTTATTTTAGTATGTTTATCTCTTTGTTAATATTTAGTGCAAAATTTAATACTTTTATTGATAGATTTTAAAATACCCACTACTTATAATATTATTATATTTAAAAAGGAGGTTATAGTATGTCTTTAGGAAAGAGTTTATATGATGCAAGAAAAAAAAGCGGTCTTTCTCAGGAAGCTGTAGCTGAAAAACTTGGTATAAGCCGTCAGACAGTATCAAAATGGGAGCTTGACGAAACTGTTCCAGATATTATGCAGGCAAAAAAGCTTTCTACAATATATAACGTAACTTTAGACGAGCTTATAAAATTTGATATTGACGTAATGAAACTGGAAGACACAATAAAAAACACAAGCGAAGAAGTACAAAACAAAGTAGACTGGACAAAATTGTGGGCTTCAAAATACCCAATACTTGAAAAATACAAAAGCGAAGTACAGACAGAAGAATATATGTCCACACTTAAAGTATTGCTTGATAAACTAAAAAAAGACTATAACTATAATGATTTAGATGCATTTTTGGTACTTAAAGATATACTGGCGTATTTATGGAACAATAAAAAAGCATGACACTTTTTTGTGTCATGCTCTTTATTATTTAAGAATATAAACATCTACTGTTCTTCTGCCCCACTGAATAGCTTCATTATAGCTGTTCATGCAAAGGTCAATTTTATTACCCTTTATAGCTCCGCCTGTATCAGCAGCTACTGCGTAGCCATATCCTGATATATAAAGCTCTGTGCCTAAAGGAATAACAGATGTATCAACAGCAACTACGCCTCTTACAGCTTCGCTACCGTTTGCTGTTCTCTGCTTTGTACCACTGCAGTATGCTGTGTAAGCAGTTGATGTCATTGTAATCTTATTTGAATATTCGTAACCGTTAATTACGTTTTCAGGCTTTTTAGTGCCTTTTTCAATTATTTTGTTTACAGGCTCTGTAATAACTTCGCAAGTTTCAGAAATTTCATCAAGCTCACCTGCTACAAATGTTTTGTAGTATGTGTATACCTTAACGCCATTTTTGCCTTCCTGTAAAACATTTTCTGTACCTTCATAAAGGTTTGGGTTTTCAACGTACTCTACTTTAAAAGGAACTTCCTGTTCAACTGTTTCTACAGTTTTATCAACTGTTTCAAATTCAATTGACATATTTCTTTTTAAGTTAGTGCTTTCGCTGCAGTTTACAACGTTATATTCTTCTCCAAGAATTTCGCCGTAACTGTCAGCTACGTCTGAAACTTTTCCTTCTGTAACAGTGTGTGTATATTTTACTCCGTCAATAACAACTTCAATATCATATGCTCGTTTAACATAAATATCATCGCCGTTATTTAATGATCTGTCTAAGTTTTCAACAAGTACATCATTTACATATACTTTGTCTTCTTCGTTAAGCTCAATTCCTGTTTCAGTAAAAAAGTCCCTTACTGTTGCTGCTTCGCATGTATAGTTTTCTTCGATGTTAAATTCTGTGTAGTTAATTCCTTTAGCCTGTGCTGAGTAAGCAGAAACAGTGCCGGTAAAAATGGTTAATGCCATTGCCACCATACCGATAATTCTAAGTCGCTTTGTCATTATATACCTCCGTGAAATGCGAAAAAACAAATTTATATTCATTGCAGTTTATCTTTTTTCCAACAAGATAAATTTTGTATTTACAATGATGTTTATCCTTTCGTTTATTCGTGTAAGTCTTTTTTGACTTTACGCTTTAGATTAATCAAAATAATGTGTGGGAAACAGTATTTAATCAAAAATACTCTTTGAATTAATCTGCTTCAAGTATATTAACATATCTGTAACATTTATGCAACAATTATGCAAATTTATATTTAATTTACTTAAAATTATTTAACTATTAAGTAACAGATTTGTATATATCGTTTTTATCCGCTTTATCCAGATAAAGTGCCAGTTGCTGCATAAGTTACATATTACCGAATTATCGCCAGAACTTTTTGTGCATTAGTTACACTTAACTTTGTATACCAAATATTTTTTTACCGTTTTCACTTGTAATTTTGCAGACTTCATCATAAGAAATTCCTTTAATTTCCGCCATTTTTTCTGCTACATACTGAATATATAATGAATTATTACGTTTTCCTCTAAAAGGTGCAGGAGCTAAATATGGGCAGTCAGTTTCAAGGACTATGTTATTAATGTCAATTTCTTCTGCTACTTCCACAAGCTTTCTTGCATTTTTATATGTAAGTACGCCGCCTATACCTATAAAAAAACCCATTTTAACATAATCTGCTGCCATTTGAGCACTTCCCGAGTAGCAATGTATAATACCTTTTCTTACTCCGCTTTCTTTAATTATGTCAAATGTATCCTGAGAAGCATCACGGGAATGTATAATAACAGGTAAATCAAGGTCTTTGGCTATTTTAAGCTGTTTTTTAAATATGTCTATCTGTTTTTCTTTGTTGTATCCCTCATAATGATAATCAAGACCTATTTCACCTATGGCAACTACCTTTTTGTTTTCTCTTGCTATTTTTTCTATTTCCACTATGTCACTGTCAGTTGTTTCATTGGCATGCTCTGGGTGTATGCCAGATGCACTGTATACAAAGTCGTACTTTTTGCCCATTTCAACACCTGCTAAAGATGATTTAACGGCTTCTCCGGCATTTACTATATAATCAACACCATTTTGATGCATATACTCTATAAGCTCGTCTCTATCCTCATCAAATGCTATGTCATCATAGTGCGCATGAGTGTCAAATATCATTTTTATCGCCTCTTTCTTCCTTATATATACAAAAACTTTTTATTTACGCCAAATTGCCGAAAAAACGCTTTAAATGCGAATTTTCGGCAATTTAAAAATCAAGTGTTTATTTTTTAATTACATTACATCGCAGCCGCTTCCAAAAGCCTTATCGTTTGTAACAAGAGAAAGATTTCCGTCTTTGTCTTCTGCACAAAGTATCATACCCTTTGAAATTTCGCCCATCATTTTTCTTGGTGCAAGGTTTTCAACTATAACAACCTTTTTGCCAACCATTTCTTCTGGTGTGTAGTGCTTAGCAATACCTGAAAGTATTGTACGAACTTCGTCCCCAACCTTTACAGTATTTTTAAGAAGTTTGCTTGATTTAGGCACTTTTTCACTGGCAATAACTTCGCCTGTTACAAGGTGGATTTTGCAGAAATCATCAATAGTAATTTCTTCCCATTTTTCGCCTTCTTCTGCCTTAGCTGCTTCTTCCTGTGCTTTTTTCATTTTGTTTGCAACAGATTCTTCCTGAGCAGCCTTAAGTGCAGCTTCAAGGTCTTCAAGCTCTTTTGTCATATCAATTCTTGGGAAAAGAGCAGTGCCTTTTTTAACTGATACAGCCTTTGGAAGAAGACCAAATTCTTTTGTACTGTCCCATGCTGTAAGAGTACCTTCTTCAATGCCTACCTGCTGCCAAATAAGTTTTGGTGTTCTTGTAAGACATGGCTGAAGAAGTATTGAAATTATACGAATAGCTTCGCATACATTATAAAGAGCACCTGCAAGAACTGGCTTTTTAGTTTCGTCTTTAATAAGTACCCAAGGCTGTGTTTCGTCGATATATTTGTTTGTTCTTCTAATTAAAGCCCAAAGTTCGCTTAAAGCATCGCTAAAGAGCATTTTATCCATAAGGCTTTCGTATTTTTCAACAGTTGCACTTACCATAGCTTTAAGGTCTGCATCAAATTCTGTGCCTTCCTGTTCTTCTGGAAGTGTGCCACCGAAATATTTTTCAATCATACCGCATGTTCTTGAAACAAGGTTACCAAGGTCGTTTGCAAGGTCTGCGTTAATTCTCTGTATAAGAGCTTCGTTGTTGAAGTTACCATCCTGACCGAAAGCAACTTCTCTAAGAAGGAAGTATCTGATAGCATCAAGACCATATCTGTCAACAAGAACCTTAGGGTCTACTACGTTGCCCTTTGATTTACTCATTTTACCGCCGTTAATTACAAGCCAGCCATGACCAAATACCTGTTTTGGAAGTGGAAGGTCAAGAGCCATAAGCATAGCAGGCCAAATAATTGTATGGAAACGTACAATTTCCTTACCTACAAGGTGAATATCAGCTGGCCAGTATTTTTTGTAATCTTCATCATGGTCTGTGCCATAGCCAAGTGCTGTAATATAGTTTGAAAGAGCATCTACCCAAACATATACAATATGACCTGGGTCAAAATCAACAGGAATACCCCATTTGAAAGATGTACGGCTTACACAGAGGTCTTCAAGACCTGGTTTAAGGAAGTTTGAAATCATTTCTGTCTGTCTTGACTGTGGCTGTATAAATTCAGGGTGTTCTTCAATATGCTTAATGAGTCTATCCTGATATTTTGAAAGCTTAAAGAAATAGCTTTCTTCCTTAACCTTTTCAACATCTCTGCCACAGTCTGGGCATTTGCCGTCTACAAGCTGATGCTCTGTGTAGAATGTTTCGCAAGGTGTGCAGTACCAGCCTTCGTATTCTGATTTATAAATATCGCCTTTATCGTAAAGAGCCTTAAATATTTTCTTAACGCCTTCTACGTGTTCTTCGTCTGTTGTTCTTATAAATTTATCATAAGAAATATCCATAGCTGCCCAAAGGTCTTTTATGCCGGCAACAATTTTGTCTACATATTCCTTTGGTGTTACGCCCTGAGCGTTAGCAATTCTTTCTATTTTCTGGCCATGCTCGTCGCTACCTGTAAGGAACTTAACGTCATATCCTCTAAGTCTTTTGTATCTTGCCATAGCATCAGCAGCAACTGTGCAGTAAGAATGACCAATGTGAAGCTTATCACTTGGATAATAAATAGGTGTTGTTATGTAAAACTTTTCCTTTTCCAAAATAATCCCTCCAAATATATTTTAAAAATCTCTGCCAAAGGGCATTTTTTTCCTTTATATCATGTTAACTATTATATATTGTTTACAGTAAAAAATCAAAATATAATTGCGTTCATCTGGAAAAAAACATGTTTATTGTTTACAGAGTTTTACAGCAAAAAGCATTGTATTTTTTTGTATACATTACAGTGTTTTATGGAATAATTTTTGTATATATTGATATAAAAATATTTGTTTTGTGCAATAATATTGTTTCTTTTCTTCATTGAAAAATATTTTACTATATGATAGGATTTACCATATAGGAAAGTTTTCTGGATTTTGACGTTAAATTTTATGGGAGGAATAGCATTGACAGAACAGAAAGTAACCATTACAAATGAAATGGGAATGCATGCAAGAGCTGCCGCTCAGTTTGTTTCATTTGCTTACAAATACGACTCAAACATAAGCTTAATAATCGACGATAAAGTTGCCAACGCCAAAAGTATACTTAATCTTATAATGCTGGGCCTTAAAAAAGGCAACGAAATAACAGTCAGAGTTGAAGGTGGCAATGAACAGCAAGTGCTTGAGGATATAGTAAACTATATTGCCAACATGCGTGACTGAATTTACAGGTAATTATACACTTATAAAGATGGTGTTTTCAAACAAATTGAAAACCGCCGTCTTTATTTTGCTATTAAAAACACCTTTTAGAGGGTGTATTTTTTATGCAAAAAAGACAGCCTTTTTTAAGGCTGCCTTTTTTGCATATTACTGATTATTTTCTTCTATTGTTTCTTTTTTATTTCTTCTTTTTCTCATTACTTTTTTATAATCTCTTTCAAGGTGAAGGCTTTCAATGTCAAATATTCTTGTAGCCTGTACACTGCTCTTTTCTTTTGAAAGCTGACCGTATTTATCAACCTCTGTTACGTCCTTAGGACCATGAGAAAGTGAAGCTGCGCCGCCTATACAGCCGCATTTACAAGCCATACCTTCAATAAAGTTTCCTTTAAGGCGTCCGAAAGAAGCTACCTTAAGGGCTTTTACACATTCATCAAGACCATCGCATTTTACCGGCTGGAAGTCTACATCAATGCCTTTTTCATTTATTGCAGCCTCAACCGCAGCAGATACACCGCCACTTCTTGCAAAAAGACGACCATAGTATGATGCATTATCAAGAGGTGTTTCATCGCACTTTGAAACATCTATATCCATAGCATCAAGTATAGCATTAAGTTCTTCAAATGTAATTGCATAATCTATAATGCCCTTAATGTCGTTTTCATTTATTTCCATTTTCTTTGCAGTACATGGTCCTATGAATACTATTCTTGCGTCCTTGTCTGTATTTTTAATCATTTTTGCAATAGCAATCATAGGTGAAACTGTGCCTGAAACATGGCTCATAAGTTCAGGATAGTTTTTCTGTATATACTTAACAAAAGCAGGGCAGCATGAAGATGTCATCCACTGGCGTTTTTCAATAGTGTCTGCAAATTCAATAGCCTCGTGGCATGAAACCATATCAGCACCAAGAGCAGCCTCTACTGCATGGTAGAAACCAATCTTTTCAATACCGTTTATAACCTGCTCAATTTTAGCATTTGTAAACTGACTTGAAATTGCAGGTGCAATAACAGCATATACTTTATATTTTGTATTATTTTCTGACTTTTTAAGAAGGTCAAGGGTATCAATAACAAATGACTTATCTACAATAGCACCAAATGGGCAGTTATAAACACAAGCACCGCATGATACGCATTTTTCTTCGTCTATATACACCTTTCTGTCTTCTGCAACAAAAAGTGCATCTGCATGACATGAGCAAAGACAAGGTCTTTTAACATCGCTAATGGCACCAAATGGGCAGGCTGAATGACACTTACCACATTCTATACATAAATCCTGATTTATAAAAGCTCTGTGACCAATAATTGTTATGGCATTTCTTGGGCAAACTTCTATACATTTATGTGCAAGACAGCCTCTGCAGGCTTCTGTAACTACATATCTGTATACTGGACATTCGTCACAGGCAGCACGTATAATTTTAATTACATTTTCATCTTTTTTCTGCTTCTTTAAATTTATTTTAACACGTTCTGATAAAATATGTCTTTCTTTGTAAATACAGCATCTTGTGTTTGGCTTAGGACCAGGAGAAATAGTTTCGCCAATTTTTTTAACTGTTTCGGCATTCATTTTTTCCCCATTTAAAAATCTTTTTGCCATTTCTCTATTGACTAAATATTTTGTATACTGAACATTGCTCTCAAATTTTCTCATATAGTTTCTCCTACTAAATTTAGATATACATTAAATTTACTTCTTTGCCTAATTTTTCTATAAGACCTGCCAGCTCTTTAATCTGATTCATTTTAAAATTAAAGCCCATAGGGTATCCAGCCTCCTGATGAACAGGGTTTATAGCCTGACCTACCCATAAATTAAGTTTGTCGCATCTTTCAATCAAAAGCCTTGCAAGCATAGCCGCTGCATTATTTTGTCTTAAATTTAAAGCAGCTTTTTTTCTGTTTACTTCAGGATTCATATAATCCCTTATAAGACTTATTGTTTTATTTATTGTTATAACGCCTTCTGTAACAAGCTCAATACGTGGTATTTTGCCTGCTGGAGGTATATCAGGAGTCATTGTGGAAAGGTCTATTTCCATCTCTTCCCCAAGTGTTCTTGCCACAATGCTTGCTGTTGTACCTCCACATACAACTATTTTTCCATCATGTGAAAGTATGTCCTCTATTACCTTGTAGTCATTTTCAGGATTAAAAGGCGGTCCTGTAAAAAGATTTATTGTTTCCTGCTCTCTTATTTTAACTGCAAGAACAGTTGTGTCGTCACCTGCCTGATTTTCATAAAGGTTCTGACAATAATCAAGGACACTGCTTGCCACAGTTGTAGTTGTAATATCTTCGCCAGTAAAGTCTTTTAAATAGTCATTTACATTTTTCCATTGCCAGCCAAACCTAAGGGAATGTCCAACGCCTGCATGTATAACGCCGTCACTTACTGCCACAAGAAGGCTTTTTTTGTCCAGCTCAAATGTACTTTCATATATAACTTTGCCGTTTATTTCTTTTTTAACTTTTTCTATAGGAACGTCTTTGCCATCACGAAGAAGGAATATTGACGGATTATCAAATTCCGCAACATAAACCCTGCCTGTGTGGTATGCCTTTATAATTGTAAATGTAGAGTATGCCAGATGTCTTTCACTGCATACAGGAAGGGTATGAACAATTGTGTCTATTGTTTCTTCAAGTGATGAGCCTTCCCTAAGCATTGTAGCTGCAATTTTACTTGTCATTGTGGCAAGTATATTTGCCTTTACACCACTTCCAAGACCATCTGAAAGAACCATAATTTTGCCGTCAGGCACATTTACCAGCTCTACATGGTCACCACAAAGTTCTTCTCCATATTTAATAAGGCTGTTGTGAGCAGTATCTACAAAATACATTTACTCACCTTCCTCTTTCATCATAACCTCTTTAAGCTTATTTAAAACAACCTTTGTTTCGGCTGTTGTTTCACCCAAAAGGCTTGCTACTTCCTGAGCAACTCTCATCTGTTTTTCAATTACATTTTGGGCTATTTCCGCTGCATTATGCTTAAGCTCAATAAGCTTTTCTTTACGCATTTCTTCTTCTGTTATGTTCTGCATTGAAACAAAAAGCTCATCGCCTTCTATATAAACAATGTTACACATAACAACTAACCCATAGTCATCAATAAACATTTTTTTGTTAAGTATATCTGTTTTTTTGTCCATGGCATGTTTCATTGCCTCAATATCCTCCATATTAAGGTTTAAAAATGAAACATTACTTCCCTGCACTTCTTCGCTTTTATAATTAAAGCTTTTTTCGGCAACAGGATTAATCTGGATTATATTAAGCTCTTTATCAAGCATAAGTATTATATTTCTTGAGTTTTCAAATATCGTATCGCCTTTTCGCTTAGCCTTTTCTCTAAGACGAGGCCAGCACATTTCAATATCTGTCATGCCCTCAAAAACACCCTGTGCCTTTTCACGGCATGTATTATATCCACAGGCACCACAGTCAAACTCGTCAGCTCTTTTATACTTACCCATTTTATGAAGTATTTCTTCAATTTCTTCTTTTGTAGCTTTTTTTCTTTTTGGATCCCTAAGCTCAAATGATTTTGAAACATCTATATTATCCCAATCAACTTTCTTGCCTTTTTCTCTCCAACCATGTCTTGCAAATGCACGTATTTTCTGCCTTCTCACAAAAAGGTCAGGAGCATTTTTAGGTATAAAAGGTCCGTTTATGCAGCTTTCAGTACATGCAGAAACACCAACATAACATTTTGACAAAGTGCCTTTTTCCATGCTTTTAAAAAGCTCTTTTATACTATCCATGCCATCAATGGCAAATACATCATAATCATGCTCGTACATTATATCTTTTATTGTTTCCCACATATCACCTGATATGGAGTATGACTCGCCTGTAGTTCTTGCAGCCAAATCAGGAGCCATTCCTTCAAGAGAATTCATAACTATGCCTTTTGAGCCAAACATTCTTAATATCTCCACAAATGTTATGTGGTAATTAAGTATGGCATCGTTTTCTTTAGGCAGTGTTTCATACTTTTTGCTTAAACAAGGCCCAATATATACTGTTACAGCATCTGGGTCTTCTTTTTTAACTGCCTTTGCAATAGCCATCATAGGCGTATCAACAGGAATTAAGTATTCCATAAGGTCTGGATGATATTTTTCAACATAAAGATAAATTGCAGGACAGCTGCTGGTAATAAAATATTTCTTTTTACCGGCATATTCCTCTGCATATTTTATGTACTCTACTGTTATTTTTTCAGAGCCAGCGGCTGACTCCAAAACCTGTGAAAAGCCGTATTTCTTAAGTGCTGCAACAAATTTTGCAGGGTCTTCAAAAGCGCCTATATAGGCAGAGTCAACGCATGCTACTACGTTTTTACCCATATCAATGGCAGTTTCAACCCTATCAATATCGTTTTCGACATTTCTTGCATGCTTTGGACATGCTGTAAAGCAAAGGCCACAAGCTATGCATTTTTCTTCGTCTATTTCTGCCTTGTTATTTATAAACCTTATAGCTTTAACAGGGCAATCTCTAACGCATTTGTTGCAGTTTTTACAGTTTTCAGCTGTAAAATTAAAAAGCCTCAATTTACATCACCTGCTTTTTAACAACATTTTCAAAAAATTCTGTTACTGTTTCTGGCTGAACAGAATAAATTGTATCCTGAACCTTTACACAAACAGCACCTACACACTGACCAAGGCAGAAAGCAGCCTTAATCTTAAATTTATCTTCAAGGCCGTTGCTGTTTATAAGCTCATCAAGTTTGTTTATTATTTCGTAAGAACCCTTAAGATGACAAACGCTTCCGATACAAACCTGTATTTCCATTATTATCCCCTCCTGATTTATTTCAAAATGCCTTTTTCTGAGGCTCTTTCAATTATGTCTTTCATGTACTGAGATATATTTTCAGGTCCTGAAAAAGTAACTTCGTTTCTTTTAAGTACCTGCTCTTTTTTAATACCATGTTCTTTCCATGATATGCACCCAGCGGCATCATTAAGCATAGTAGGCTGAACTCTGTCTAATATAGCGCAAAATACAGCCTCTTTGCTTTTGCCTTCTTCAAACTCACGCCATAATTTTATGTATTCATCTTTTTGGTCTTCCGGCAGCATACCATATATTTTTTCAGCAGACTGTCTTTCTCTTTCGTCCTTATCTTCATATCCTTTTGCATCATAGCAGTATGTGTCCCCCGCGTAAATTTCAACCACATCATGCATGAGCATCATTTTAATAACCTTAAGCAAATCCACATCTTTATCAAAATATTCAGAAAGCACAACTGCCATTATGCAGGCATGCCAGCTATGCTCGGCATCATTTTCAAACCTGCTTTTGTCTGCAAGATATGTCTGCCTAAATATGGACTTAACCTTATCTATTTCCAAGAGAAAATCCATCTGTTTTTTAAATCTTTCTTCCATAAAAAACCAACTTCTCTCCAAAAGTGCAAAAAGCATTATATTCTTATTGGGAATATAATGCTTAATGCATGTTTTTTATTTATAAATCTTTATTCCTATATCGTGTCTGAAATGCTTCTTTTCAAAGTCGATTTTTTCAACGCCTTCGTAAGCAATTTTAATTGCTTCGTCAAGGTCTTTGCCTATACCTGTAACACCTAAAACACGGCCGCCGTTTGTAACAAACTTGCCATCTTTAAGAGCAGTACCTGCATGGAATACAACAATGTCACTTCTGTCCTCTACGCTTTCAAGGCCTGTTATTTCAAAGCCTTTTTCGTAGCTAACAGGGTATCCGCCACTGGCAAGAACTACGCATACAGCTGCATTGTCATACCATTCAATATTCATTTTATCAAGTGTACCGTCTACACAAGCTTCCATAATTTCTAAAAGGTCTGTTTTAAGACGAGGAAGTATAACCTGTGTTTCAGGGTCGCCAAAACGAGCATTGTATTCAATTACTTTCATGCCGTCTTTTGTAAGCATAAGACCAAAGTAAAGTACGCCTTTAAACTCTCTGCCTTCTTTAGCCATAGCCTCAACAGTTGGCATAAATATAGTTTTCATGCACTCCTCATTAATTTCTGGAGTATATATGCGGCTTGGTGAGAATGTACCCATACCGCCTGTGTTAAGTCCTTCGTCGTTATCATATGCTCTCTTGTGGTCCTGTGCACTTACCATAGGCACAACAGTTTTACCATCGCAGAAAGAAAGTACACTTACTTCAGGGCCTGTGAGGAATTCTTCCACAACAACCTTGCTGCCTGAAGCGCCAAACTTTTTATCAACCATAATTTCGTCAAGAGCTGCAACTGCTTCTTCGTGGCTCTGGCAAATAAGAACGCCTTTACCAAGAGCAAGACCGTCAGCCTTAATTACTATAGGCATTTCCTGACTTAAAACGTATTCTTTAGCCTTGTGGTATTCTTCAAATACTTCATACTTAGCAGTAGGTATGCCGTATTTTTTCATAAGGTCTTTTGAAAAAGCCTTGCTGCCTTCTATAATGGCTGCATTTTTTCTTGGACCGAAAACTCTGAGGTTTTCTTTTTCAAAGGCATCAACAACACCAGCTACAAGTGGGTCGTCCATACCTATAATTGTAAAGTCTATGCCTTCGTTTTTGGCAAACTCTACAAGTTTATCTATTTCCATTGCACCAATAGGCACACACTCTGCATCCTTAGAAATACCTGCATTACCAGGAGCACAGTAAATTTTATCTATTTTAGGGCTCTGTTTAAGCTTCCAAACAATAGCGTGTTCTCTGCCGCCGCTTCCAACAAGTAAAACTTTCATCAGTCAATTCTCCTTACTATACCATTTTCAACCTTAACTTTGTTTTCCGCTATAAGCTTTATGGCTTCAGGGAATATTTTCCATTCAGCCTCTTCCATTACTCTTTTTTGAAGAACTTCTGGAGTGTCTGTGTCCCTAACCTCAACGGCTTTTTGAATTATAATAGGGCCTGCATCTGTTTCAGCAGTTACAAAATGAACTGTTGCACCTGTAACCTTAACGCCCTTTGCAAGTGCTGCCTCATGTACTTTAAGACCATAAAAACCGTCACCACAGAAAGATGGAATAAGAGCCGGGTGTATGTTTATAATTTTGTTCTCGTAGTACTTAACAAACTTTTCACCCAAAACAGTCATAAAGCCTGCAAGAACAATAAGACCTACGCCTCTATCTTCAAAATGCTTTATTAAAGCATCGTAATATTCGTCGGCTGTGCTGTAGCTTTTTTTGCTCATTACAACGCCTTCTATGTTATGCCTTTTGGCTCTTTCAAGGGCATATACGCCTTCTTTGCTTGAAACAACAGTTACTATCTGTGCATTTTTTATGTAGCCATTTTCAATATTATCAATTATAGCCTGAAGGTTAGTTCCTCCACCTGAAACAAGAACTCCTATTTTAAGCATACTTCAACCTCTTTATCTTCGTTTGCAGTAATTTTACCGATAACGTAAGCTTTTTCGCCCATTTCTTCTACAGCTTTAAGAATCTTATCAGCATTTTCCTTGTCAGCTACAAGCACCATACCAATACCCATGTTAAATGTATTGTACATATGAGCTCTGTCAATCTGACCTCTTTCCTGCATAATATCGAATATAGGAAGTACTGGCCATGTACCTTCTTCAATAGTTGCACAAAGACCTCTGCCCTTTGGAAGACATCTTGGAATGTTTTCAATAAAGCCGCCGCCTGTAATGTTGCTTATACCTTTTATTTCGGCTTTCTTCATAAGCTCAAGTATTTCTTTAACATAAATCTTTGTAGGTGTAAGAAGAGCTTCACCAACTGTCATACCAAGCTCATCAATATATTCTTTTGCTTTTTCTTCAATAGGCTCAAATACTTTTCTTACAAGTGAGTAGCCATTTGAGTGGATACCGCTTGAAGCAAGACCTATAATTAAATCGCCTTCTACAATCTTTTCGCCGTTTATAATGTCTTTTTTGTCTACAACACCAACAGCAAAGCCTGCCATGTCGTACTCGTCAACTGGATAGAAGCCAGGCATTTCAGCTGTTTCACCACCAATAAGAGCACAGCCGCTCTGACGGCAGCCTTCTGCAACACCGCTTACTATGTCGGCTATTCTTTCAGGCGCGTTCTTTCCGCATGCAATATAGTCAAGGAAGAAAAGAGGCTGTGCACCGTTACAGATAATGTCGTTTACACACATAGCAACACAGTCGATACCTACAGTGTTATGTTTATCCTGAACAAAAGCAAGACGAAGCTTTGTACCAACACCGTCTGTACCTGAAATAAGAACAGGCTCTTCCATGTCCTTAAAGCCGCCCATTGTGAAAAGACCGCCAAAACCACCTATGTCTGTAAGAACTTCCTTTCTAAATGTGCTTTTTACATGCTCACCCATAAGTTTTACAGCCTTGTAACCGGCTTCAACGTCAACTCCGGCATTTTTATAATCAAGTCCCATTTTACTTCCCCCTTAAATTTTTATAATTTTTACATAAAAAACGATATAAAATCGCAAATTTACCTAATTTATTTTTATCATAGACAACTGTAAAAGTCAAGATTTATGACCTGCTTACATAATGCTCAAAACCTTGTAAAAACTGGATTTTTGCATAATAAAACATGTATAAACTGTAATAAATAAGTGAATTTTTTCTATCTTAATTATAATCATTGTATTTCAGTATTTTTTCATATAAAATTAATACAAAAGCAAAAAAAATTTAAAGGAGGTTTTTTTATGGATAAAAATGTAATGCATAATATTGGCTATGGCCTCTATGTTCTTACTGCAAAAGAAAATGACAAGCAAAACGGCTGTATAATAAACACACTTATTCAGCTTACATCAACTCCAAACAGAGTTTCCATAGCTGTAAATAAACAAAACTACACACACGACATGATTTTAAGAACAGGTAAGTTTAATGTATCACTTCTTACAGAAAACACTCCTTTTGATGTTTTTAAAAACTTCGGTTTCCAAAGCGGACGTGACTGTGATAAATTTGCAGATTTCAAAAACTATAAGGAAGCCGCAAACGGCATAAACTATATTACAGACTATACAAATTCATACCTTTCAGCCACAGTTGAAAGCACAATAGACTTAGGCACTCACACACTTTTTATTGCCCTTGTTGATGATGGCGAAGTGCTTTCAAAAGAGCCAAGCCTTACTTATGCCTACTATCACAAAAATATAAAGCCACGCCCTGAAAAGACTTCCAAAAAGGGCTGGAGATGCAAAATATGCGGCTATATCTACGAAGGTGAAACACTTCCTAATGATTTTGTATGCCCAATATGCAAACATGGAGCAGAGGACTTTGAAAAAATAGAGTAATAATTTCGTCAAAGTCTCATTTCATTCAAGACTTTGACGAGCAGACATAAGAATAAACAGACGTGTTCCATCGGCACAAAGTGCCTTGAAACACGCTTCGGCATTTTGCTAAAGCAAAATACTTACGTTTCTTCCAGAAACGTCTTGTACCCTTGTTCGTCGGGTGCTTTGTTTTCCTAGTCGAAAATGAATTCCGTCGGCATTTTGCTTACGCAAAACAGCTTTGCTGCCCTTGTTCGTCGGGTGCTTTCCTGCGGATTAAATATGGGAAACTTAGTACCGCCAAGACAGGCGGACAGCCATTTATGGCTGGAGTTTGCATAAGCAAACTTACTGACAAATCGTTTCCCATACCCTTCCGCAATCTTAAAAAACAGCATAAAAAAAGGGTGTCATTGACACCCTTTTTTTATTTTCTCAAGCTCAAAATAGTCAGCTGCTGCTGTTTCTATTTCACTTAGTATTATTTTTTTGTTGAACTTATTTTCAATTTCTTTTATATACTTTCCTTTTTCACTGTTTAAGGCATTTAAAACACGCTTATTTGAACGTATTGTAACTTCATCAAATATTGTCTGAGCAAATACCGATGACACCTGTCTTAATATCCTGTCTGCCACATAAGTATATGACGGCACATAGCCCTTTGAAATGCATGTTTTGCATTCTTCGGAAATTGTGTTTAAAACAGGTACCCTTGTTTTCTGCCTTGTTATCTGCATAAGGCCCAGCTCTGTCATACCCACAACAGTTGTTTTAATTCTGTCTTTTTTAACCTCTGCCCTTAAAAACTCCTCAAGTTCACACTTGCTTTCTTCCTTATCCATGTCTATAAAATCAACAATAATCATGCCTGTAAGGTTTCTAAGGCGCATTTGAAGTGCTATTTCCTCAGCAGCTTCTAAGTTAGTTTTAAGCTTTGTTTTTTCAAAGTCCTTTTTGCCTGTAAACTTACCTGTGTTTACGTCTATTACAACACATGCTTCGGTCTGCTCAATAACTATAAAGCCGCCGCTTTTAAGCCATATTTTTTTGGAGAATATCTTTTCCAGCTTACTTTCAACAAAAAAGCTTTCAAAAACAGGTATTGCCTCATCATAAAATATTATTTTTTCTTTTTTGTCAGAAAATATATCCTGCATTTTAAGGAAAGTTTCTCTGTCGTTTATAACAAACTCATCTACGGTGTCATCAAACCAGTTTTTGGCTGTTGAAGCAACAAAATTATTATCTTTTTTCATAACAGCAGGAGGACGGACAAAGTCAGCTTTTTTAAGTATATCTTCGCTTTGGGCATAAAGAGAATTTATTTCTTCTTTAAACTCGTATTCGCTTTTGCCCTCTCCCTGTGTCCTTACTATAATGCCGTAGTTTTCAGGAAGTATAGATTTAACTATACTTTCTATTCTTTCTCTTTCGGCACTATCTGCTATTTTTTTTGAAACGCCAATATTTCCATTTTCACCAGGAATAAGCACAACAAATCTCCCTGTAAATGAAATTTTCTCTGTGCCAACAGGACCCTTTTCGCCTATGGCATCTTTCATTATCTGCACCATAATATGAGAGTTTATTTTTGGCATAGTGCCTTTTTCGTTCATTACATATACATTTTTGTCCATGCCTATGTCAACAAAAAAGCTTTTCATGCCCTTTAATACACTTTCTACCCTGCCTACATAGATGTTGCCTACAAGGCTTTGATCATTTTTGCTTTCACAAATATACTCTATTGGGCTACCGTCTTCCGTAAGCACCATTCTTGTATAAAGACATGACAGGTCAACAATTATTCTTTTCATATTAAAGCTCAACTCCGCTTATAAGTGAAACATAATCGCCATTTTCATTTTTCATATACATTTGGGTTCTGCAATAGTTAAATTTATATTTTTCAAAAGGCTTATTTATAAATTTACAGAAAGCTTCAGCAAATGTATCGCATTTTAAGTTACGTGTACTGCCTGATGAAACGTATATTTTCATAACAGCCTTACCATCATGGCTTATATCTTCAGCAGAGAATATATCTTCTCTTATGTCGGCTTCTTTTGTGCTTTTTTTAGTCTTTTTCATAACCACAATTTCTTTTTGATTAAGAAAAGCATCTAAATTTTCTTTAATATCATCAGGTGTTATATAGTCAGGGAAATATATTTCATAATCTGCTCTTTCAAGGCTTGTCATTGTGTTTTTAACGCCTTCTTTAAGCTTAACTAATTTAGAAATATAAAGACCGTCAGGCATATTTTTATTCATTCTTTCCCTTACTTCTTCGGCATCTAAGTCCTCTTTAAGCTGAAAATCGCCATATTCTGCCTTGCTTGTAAGTCCAAGACCAAGAGGGCTTGCAAATGACACAAGCTGATGAGGGTTAAAGCCCTTTGAATAATCAATAGGAATATCAGCTCTTTTTAAAACTCTCTGAAAAGCTACAAGGAGGTCAAGGTGACCTATGAACTTAATTTCTTCACCTTTTTCCATTTTAAATCTGTACTTCATGGCAAATTCCTCCTCCAAATGATGCTGCACCACAGCCGCTGCATTTCTGACGGCAGTTTGGTGTTGTTTCGCTTCTAAGAGCTTTTTCTCTTTCGTTTATAAGGAAGCTCTTGTTTACGCCTACTGAAATATGGTCCCAAGGAAGTATCTCGTCATAGCTTCTTTCTCTGTTAGCGTAGAAAGCTATTGAAAGACCTGTGTCATCAAAAGCCTGTTTCCATTTATTAAAATCAAAAAGGTCTGTCCAACCGTCAAAGCGACAGCCAAGCTCCCAAGCTCTGTAAAGCATAGCGCTTAATTTTCTGTCGCCTCTTGCAAGAACGCCTTCCATAGAACTCATCATAGTATTATGGTAAGTAAATCTTACCTGTTTTCTCTTAATTTCGTTTTTAACAATAAGTGCCTTTTCGCCAAATGTTTCGTATGTGTCCTGAGCATCCCACTGGAAAGGAGTAAAAGGCTTAGGTACAAAGCATGATGCACTGGCATTTACAGCAACAGGGCGTGGTCTTTTTTCCTTTGGTATTTCAAAGTATTTTTCAACTATTTTTTCTGAAAGGTGTGCTATACCCTTGAGGTCTTCTTCTGTTTCTGTTGGAAGACCAAGCATGAAATAAAGTTTAACCTTTTCCCAACCACCATCAAAAGCAAGTTTACAGCCGTTAAGTATGTTTTCTTCTGTAAGGTTTTTGTTTATAACATCTCTAAGACGCTGTGTGCCTGCTTCTGCTGCAAATGTAAGGCTGCTTTTACGCACTTCCTGAACCTTCTGCATAAGGTCAAGTGAGAAGTTATCAATTCTAAGTGAAGGAAGTGAGATATTAACCTGTTTTTCCTTATATTCATCAATAAGACCACAGGCAAGTTCCTCAAAGCCTGTAAAGTCGCTGGTGCTTAATGAAGTAAGAGAAATTTCCTCATGACCTGTTGACTCCATAAGCTTCTTTGTATTTTCAAGAAGTGTGCAGGCTCTTTTTTCTCTTACTGGGCGGTATACAAAACCAGCCTGACAGAATCTGCAGCCTCTTATACAGCCTCTGAAAAGCTCAAGAGTTACTCTGTCGTGAACAACCTCTATAAAAGGCACAAGCTGTTTTTCTGGGAAAAACACTTTATCCATGTCATTTACAATTACTTTTTTAATAACTTTTCTTGCCTTTGGATGGTTAGGTGTGAAGCTCTTAATTGTGCCGTCTTCATTATATTCTGCGTCATAAAACTGCGGCATATAAAGCCCGTCAAAGTCTAAAAGTGCCTCAAGGTATTCCTGTTTTGTTCTGCCTTCTTTTTTGAACTTCTTATAAAGCTCCAGCATATCGTCATATAAAACTTCGCCTTCACCAAGATAGAAAACATCAACAAAATCGGCAAGTGGCTCTGGGTTATATGCACATGAACCGCCGCATATTATAATCGGGTCGTCTTCTTTTCTGTCTTTTCTAAAAAGGCTTATGCCTGCCAAGTCAAGCATATTAAGAACATTTGTGTAGGACATTTCATACTGAAGTGTAAAGCCTACAAAATCAAATTTTTTAATACTGTCGCCTGTTTCAAGGGCAAAAAGAGGAATGTTATTTTCCCTCATTTTTTCCTCCATGTCTACCCAAGGAGCAAAAACCCTTTCGCAGTATGTGTCATTTCTTCTATTTAAAAAGAAATAAAGTATCTCAAGACCAAGGTGTGACATACCTACCTCATAAACGTCTGGGAAACAAAAAGCAAATCTTATATCTATTTCAGATAAGTCTTTTTTAACCATGTTTACTTCCCTGCCAACATATCTGGCAGGCTTTTCAACCTGAAGGAGTATTTCGTCAGGTATTTTTTTATACATATTAATCCTCCGTATCTTTTGTAATTAAAACTGCACATAAATAGCCATGATATAATAATATATTAAAACTGCTTATTTTGCACTAAATAATTTCAAATTTCACTGGCAGTTTCTTCTTCTATGGCAGAGTCATAAATACTGCTGCCTGTTTGGGCTGCCTTTTCATATAAGTTATTAAATACTTCCTTTGCCTCGTTTAAGTCTATGTTTTCATTTACGGCATACTTTATTTTTGAAATAAAAGCGCTTATTTCCGGACTATCCAGCTTTGAAAAACCAAACACAATAGCACATATAAGAGCACATACGCAAAGCCTTGTTAAAATGCCCTCTACATACTTTTCACTGCTGTCTTTTGTCTGGGGTTTTTTATATTTTAAATTTCTGTAATTATAGCTTTTAAAATTTCTTTTCATTTATATATCACCTCAGAAAATTATATTTTCGTAAAATGATATTTAAAACTTATTTTTGTCCAAAAAATAACCCCATATTATTAATATGGGGTTATTGGGGTTTATGTTTTTAATTATTTAGTTAATAACCTCTTTTAAAAGAGTTATTACAGACTCTACGCTTCTCTTATTTACAAGTCTGCCTGATACTGTGCCGTCTGACGCTGAATAGTAGTTATCGTCATAAGGTATATAGGTAGCAGTAAATACAGGGTATTTTTCGCTTGTTGTGTTAAATGTAACAACAAGGCTTTCCTCTGTCTGAGCTACGCTTTCAGCTTCTGTGCTGTGGCTTGTGCTGCCAAGACCTATAAGTTTTGAATAAAAGCTTTCAAAATCTTCGCTGTCTACTGCTGCACCGTTAAGGCTGTAGCCATTTTCTCCAAACTCAAATAAATATGTGTTTGAGCCATATTTAACCTCAAGTGAAGAAACATTACTCTTATCTATTGAGCAAATAGACTGTGATACAAAGTTATAAGGGTCTACATAATTAGTAAGTGCTTTTACAGTATCGCTATCGCCATAGAATACTAAAGGTGATGTATCAAATGTAAAATATGCTCCACCGTCTTCCTGTGCAGATCCCATTGAAACAGCAAATGACTTATCACCAAAATCAAATTTATATGTACCTGTTACAGGCTCTGTAAGAGCGGTATTTTCATTAGCCAAAAGCCCTGCACAGTTTTCTGAACCTATTTTTTCAATAGTGCTATATAAATTTGAAACCTTATAACTATCGGCAAATGAAAGACCTTCTATAGTCCAGTCGGAATTACTGCCAAGAGGGTTTTCTTCGTCTTTTTTACTTTGTGTAAGTGTAAAAGATTTATCAGCTGAAAGATATGAAAGTGTTTTTACATCATCTCTTGAAACTTCGTCAAAATCAAATGCAGTTATATAGCTTGCAGGTGATTTCGTAAGGTTTTCGCCTACATATTCATATATTGTATAAACTTCGCTGCTGCCCTCTTCACATACATAGTATTTTGATATGTTCTCGTTAAAGTCACCAATAAGGTATGTAACCTTATTACCTTTGCTGTCACCAACTGTTATTTTGTATGCTGGGTCATCAAGACCGTATGTAGACAAATCTTCTTCTGTAGAAACGCTTCTTGTGCCTGTTATGTTTAAAAAGCTGTCTGTGGCATTTTTAACTGCTGTCTGATTTAAAAGCACGCTGCTATCCTGAGCATTTACCCATGTTCCGTCCTGAAGCTCCATTTCAACTGGATATTTACCGTCATCAATATAGAGATATGAAACATCATCCAGCTTTGTTTCAGATATATAAATGCTTTTGTCTATGCTGGCATCTTTCTTGTTTGAAAAATGCAATATACCAAAACCGCTGTATACAATTATGTTTAAAACAAAAAGCACTGCCAGCACTTTTATATATTTTTTATTCATCAGCGGTTCCTCCTTTTAAGACGTACTGCTATACCTGCACAAAGTGCAATTGCTGGAATTACGCCAATAATAATTACTTTAAAGTTTCTGCTTTGAGATGTACTCATTACAAGTGTATCTGTTGAAAGTACCTTGCCTGTTGTAGAAATCTGGTCACTGTTTCCACAAAGGTAGTTTACTGCATTTATAAACATAGTTGAGTTTGTACCGCCAACAAGACTGTCCATGTCACTATCAAGAATATAGCTTGATGTAAGCCATACTATTTTTGTATTCTTATCGTCATAAGACTCCTCTATTGATACGCCTAATGAGAAAGGTCCTTCCATAGTACGCATGTTTTCAAAGCTCATTGTATCGTCAACAATATAAGAATTAGCTGATGATGTAAAAAGGTCTGCAATTTCTACAGTATCTCTTATATGGTCATTTTTAGCTATTGCCTGAGCTATAGGTATAAGCACATAGTTTGAATTTTCGCTAAGTGGCTTTGTTATTTCGCTCTTTGAGCTTATTTCAGGCAGTACATAATATGGATAACCGCTAAGGCTCATTCCACTTGTGCCTTCAACAACTATTCCGTCTGGTGCATATACTCCGTAATAGTCCATAACAGAAGCAAGGTTTGGAAGGTTACTGAAGTTATAATCACTTACAAGCATAAGTGAACCACCATTTTCAAGATAAGAAGATATTATATCTTTCTCGTTTTCTGTTATATCCTCTGTTGGGGCATATATAAAGAGACAGTCAATGTCTTCCGGCATCTTATTTTCTGTAATAAGATTAAACTCTTTAAGCTGAACACCGCTTGAAGCAAATACACTTTCAAGGGATTTGTTATCTGTTTTTTCACCATGACCTGTAAGTGTATAAACAACAGGAAGTGTATCGCTTGTTACATATTTAATTGCGTTTGTAACGTAGTCCTCGCCTTTAAATGCTGTATATGAAGCAATAGATGAATATTCAATTATTGTGTTTCGTATATCAGAGCTTACTATAATTGAGTTATTGGCTACGCTTTCAGATGTAAAGCCCTTTACAAAGTCTGGATTTACAGCAGGGTCTACAGTTGTAAAATTAATATGACTGCTTAAATCTGCATATCTATCAAGCATAGTTACTATAGTTTCGTTTTCACTTCCTGACTGGCAAATAAGATAAATATCTATGTCTGTATCTAAATTTTCAACTGTTTCTTTTGTGCTGTCGCTTAATGTATGAAGACCCATTGAAGTTGTGTCAAGCTTTACAGCATCTGTAGGAAGCTCATTAACAAAAAGGTTAACACCTATAACAAGAACCAAAGCAAGTACACATACCAAAGCACTATACACCCTGTATGTAAGCATATTTTTAAACTTATTCATATTATCTCCACCTCCTCTTTGATTCTGACTGAACAGTAAAGCAAAGGAAAAGAAGTGTAATTGATATGTAGTAGATTATAATTGTAATGTCGCATATTCCATTTGCAAATGTGCCTATTTTTTCAAAAAGAGCAAATATGTCAAGGAATTTGCCAAATGACCCGGCAAATACCGCAGGTGAAAAATAATATACTGCCCAAAGCACAGCCTCTGCTATAACAGCCAGTGCAAGGGATAATTTTATTTTTTTGCTTATAAAAAATACAATTACACAAAGCACAGCAATTATAACTGCAAAAGCCTTAACTGCAAATGATGATGCAGAAGATGTGTTTGCTGAAAGGTCTGGTATCATATAAATAATAAGTGTTATACCAAAGCTTATAACGGCAGCTATAAGCTGATTTTCAGTTAATGAAGAAGCAAACATACCTATTGAGCAAAGAGCACATTCCAAAAGGAAAAATGCCAAAAGTGTTGTATATGCCGTTTTAAAGTTTACAACGCCAAAAAATGAAAATGCAACTGGGTAAAAAGCCATTATTATGACAGGTATAGCCATTATAATTGCAATAGCCAAAAACTTACCCATAACTATTCTACTAAAAGACACAGGCAGCATATATAAAAGCTGTTCTGTTTTCTGCTTCTTTTCTTCAGAAAATACTCTCATAGTAAGAAGTGGCACTGCTATAAGAAGCACAAATGTCATGTTTCTTACGGCATATTCAAAATTAGGCGAATAATAAACAAGGTTTACAAAACTTGTAAATATACCACCGCAAAGAAGCATGAAAGCTATAAAAAGATAACCTGTAAATGTTGAAAAATATATCCTTAACTCTTTTTTAAGTATGGCTGTCATTTTTATTCGCCTCCTTTTGCAGTACTTTCTGTAAGCTCAGAAGTAAAGCTTTTCTGCACAATATCAAGGAATATTTCTTCAAGTGTGTTTTTCTTTATGTATGAAGAAATAATAGGCATATTTTCTTTTGAAAGGGCGTTAAATATAGCTGCTCTTGGGTCTAAGGCTTCGTCAAATATAATTTCTAAATTTGTTATGCCATCATCTGTTGTATCAAGAGGCACTATTTTTATAATTCCTTCTATGTTGGAAATTGCAGCTAAAATATTATCTTTATCACCCATAATCTCCATAGCAATATGCTTTTGTCCGTCTTTTGCACCAACAAGGTTTTCTGTTGTATCCTTAGCCACAAGCTTGCCCTGTGATATAATTAAAATATTGTCGCACACAGCACTTATTTCAGTAAGTATATGGCTGCTTATAATAACAGTTGCAGTTTTGCCTATTTCTTTTATAAGGTCACGAATTTCTATAATCTGCTCTGGATCAAGACCTACTGTAGGTTCGTCAAGTATTACTATTTGAGGATTACCAAGTATTGCCTGAGCTATGCCAACCCTTTGACGATAGCCCTTTGAAAGATTTTTAATAAGGCGGTTTTCCATTTTTTTAATGCCTGTTTTTTCCATGACATTATAAACATTATCTTTAATGTCTTTTTTAGGTATTTTCTTAGCTTCGCCAACAAACATAAGATATTCAAAAGGTGTCATTTCCTCATATACTGGTGGAATTTCAGGCAGATACCCTATAAACTGCCTTGCCTTTTCACTGTCTTCGCTCATGTCGTAGCCATTAATTTTGATAGTGCCTTCCGTAGGCGCCAGACACCCTGTAATCATGTTCATTGTTGTGCTTTTTCCTGCACCATTAGGCCCCAAAAAGCCAAATACGCAGTTTTCGCCAATTGTAAAGGAAAGATTATCAACAACGGTGTTAGAGCCGTATTTTTTTGTCAGTCCGCTTACTTCAATCATTGTCCTTACCTCCTTTAAAGAATAAAAATACCTCTTATTTCTATAGTTTAAACCTCCATTGTTATGGTTATGTGAAAAAAATAAGAACAAAAAGTGAACAGTTCTCATATTTTGGAAAATACAAAAATTTTTTTCATTTACTTTTTTTACTCTTTAAATTAAAATGAATAAAAAGGAGATGGTTAATATGAAGCTTTTTAAAGTAATGTCAATTTTAGCAGCAATATCAATATGTTTAACTGGATGCAGTTCTTCTTCGGGGTCGTTATCCTCAAATGAGATAACGGTAAGTGAAGGCAGTGAAAGCAGTTCTAAACAGGAAGAAACAACTATTCAGGTGTTTATTGCAGCAAGCCTTAAAAATGCCATGGAAGAAATAGCAGCAAAATATAACGAAGAAAATCCTAATGTTACAATAGCTTTTAACTCAGGAAGCTCTGGAAAGCTTCAAACTCAAATTGAAGAAGGAGCAGAGTGTGATATATTCTTTTCAGCAGGGGAAAGCCAAATGGAAGCCCTTGTGGAAGGTGAATTTGTTGAAGATGAGGACGTGCTTAATATTCTTAAAAATAATGTTGTTTTAATTAAGCCTGCCGGCGGAGAAACAAGCGTCACGTCATTTGAGACAATACCTTTGGCTAAAAATATAGCTCTTGCAGGTGAAACAGTACCTGTTGGCCAGTATTCAAGGGTAATATTTGAAAACCTGAGTATTACAGATGACGTTATGGCTATGGAAGTAAACGAATGTGAAGACGTAACAGCCGTTCTTTCAGCCGTAAGCGAAGGCAGCAACGAAATAGGCATTGTATATAAAACAGATGCCATGAGCGTAATTGACAAAATAGAAATTATAGCTGAAGCATCTGATGAGATACTTACAACACCTGTTATATATCCTGTGTCACTTGTTAAAAATCCAGAAGCCGACGAAGTACAAAATAATGCTGCATCTGACTTTATGGAATACTTAAAAGGCGAAGATGCCAAAGTAATATTTGAAAATTACGGCTTTACAGTAAAATAATTTGTTGGAGGTTTTATATGATTCCGTCAGATTTCTCGCCTCTTTTTATATCACTTAAGACGGCTTTTATATCAACGGCAATTTCATTTTTTGCAGGCATATTTCTTGCTCAAAAAGCAATGAAAATATCAACTGCCAAAAGAAATATACTTGACGGCATACTTACACTGCCTCTTGTACTTCCTCCAACAGTTGCAGGGTTTTTGCTTCTTATAATATTCAGCCTTAAAAGACCTTTCGGTATATTTTTATGGGAAACAATTGGCTTTAAGGCAGTGCTTACATTTCCTGGGTGCATTATAGCCTCTACTGTTGTGGCTTTTCCACTTATGTATAGAAATGCAAGAGCAGCATTTGAGCAGGTAGACATAAATTATATATATGCTGGCAGAACATTAGGCTTAAGCGAAAGGCGTATATTTTGGGAGGTAGTGCTGCCTGTTTCAGCACCTGGCATAATTTCAGGCACTATACTTACATTTGCAAGAGCATTAGGCGAATACGGTGCAACATCAATGCTTGCAGGAAACATACAGGGCAAAACAAGAACTATGGCAGTTGCCATAGCATCAGAAGTAAGTGCACAAAACTATGATACGGCAGCATTTTGGACTATCATACTTGTTATAATAGCATTTATATTCGTATTTTTAATTAACTTTACGGCATATAAAGGCATAAGAAAAATTCAGAGGTGGTAAAAAATGTCCATAAAATTAAATATAACAAAAAATCTTGGGACATTTTCAATGAATATTAATATTGAGACAAAATCAAAAAGAATAGGCATACTTGGTCAGTCAGGAATGGGTAAATCAATGTGCCTTAAAATGATTTCAGGTCTTGAAACACCAGACAACGGTGAAATTTATATTGACGAAAAATGCGTTTTCAGTAGCACCCAAAATATAAATATACTGCCTCAAAACCGAAAAACAGGATATATGTTCCAAAACTATGCCCTTTTTCCAAACATGACAGTTGAAAAAAATATTGCCATAGCCATAGAAGGTAATAAGTCCCAAAAAAAAGAAATAACAAAAAAAATAATTGAAAAATTTTCTCTTTTGGGTCTTGAAAAAAAATACCCCTCACAGCTTTCAGGCGGTCAGCAGCAAAGGGTGTCTCTTGCAAGAATATTTGCCTATAACCCAGAAATGATACTTCTTGATGAGCCTTTTTCTGCCCTTGATAAGTTTTTAAAAGAAAACCTTATTGAGGAAATGAAAAAATATATAGACGGCTACGACGGTACAATAATACTTGTAAGTCATAACACAGAAGAAATATTTGCCCTTTGTGACTATGTATTTGTTATTCATAATGGCTCTGTTGCAGACATGGGAAATATTGACGAAATATTCAAAAAACCAAAAAGCATACATACGGCACGCCTTTCAGGATGCAAAAATATATGGCAGGCAAAAAAGAAAAATAACAATACTATTTTTGTACCTGAACTAAATGCAGAATTTAAAGTAAGTGACACTGTGCCAGATAATGTTGAATTTATAGGCATACATGAAAAAGATGTTGTTATAAAAAAAGAAGACTCAAACTCTTTTTTATGTGTTTTTAGCGAAACACAAAAGGGAATGTTTGAAAACACATATGTTTTTACAGTTAATAACAAAAACGTATACGTTAAAACTTCTATAAATCAAGAATTTAAAGAAGGCAAAAAAGCATATATTTACTTACCAGAAGAAAAAATATTTGTAATAAAAAAACAGGAATAAAAATTCCTATTTAAGGGTGTCGAAAAAATCGACACCCTTTCGACAAAGGCTCATTTCATTCAAGCCTTTGTCGAGCAGACAGAAGTATAAAGCCACGGTCAGCACTTTTCTTCGAAAAGTCAGCTTTGCTGACCCGCACATCTTTGCGGGTGCCAAGTTCCATCGGAGAACCCGACGAAAAAAGGCGAATGGTGTTTCATTATGAAACACCATTCGTTTTGCCACAGACAAAATTCCGAAGCTAAAAGCTTTGAAACTCCTGCTTTTCCTCGTCGGAAATGAATTCCTCCTGCGGATTAAATTCGGGAAACAAAGTACCGCCAAGATGGGCGGACAGCCACTTATGGCTGGAATTTGCGTAAGCAAATTTACTGACTAATTGTTTCCCGAACCCTTCCGCTTATAGTAAATATAGTTTTTATATATCATATTTTATCTGTGCAAGACCAAAATCCTTTACTCTTGCCAAAACCTCTCGTATATCACGAATTAACTGACCGCTATATCGCACTTCCAAAGCAGGAACGCCTATTACTTCTGCTCCAAGTTTTTGGGCGGAATAAAGAGAACGTGACAGGTGGTACATCTGAGTTACAACAGTAAACTTTGAATACCCGAACTCATTTATAGTGCGGTACATGCTTTCGTATGTGGAAAGCCCCCAAGGGTCTACAATTATGTCTTCTTCTTTTACGCCATTTTCTATGGCATACTGACGCATTGTTGTTACTTCGTCTTCTGTACCGTCTGCTCCGCCATTTCCTGACATTAAAAGAGTACAGCCGTTTTCAGTAAGGTGATAAATTTCTATGGCTTTATCAAGCCTATCCTTAAGCATTGGTGTAGGGTTTCCGTTTCTAACTCCTGCACCAAGTACAACAACACAATTTTCTTCTTTTGCCGCTTCTTCAGCTGTTACAATGTTTTTAGACACATGGGAACATACATAAACATTTATAATAGCTGTTAAAGCAGCACCAAATAATATAATAGCACCAATTAAAAATAATATGGGCTTATGCTTGCCATTAAATTTCATGCTTTAGCTCTCTCAATAGTAACTGTCTTTGTGCTGTCGTCCCATGAAATATTACTATCATCAATGCCAAGGGCATTTGCTGCGGCTCTTAAAGGAAGGTACATTCTGTCATTTCTAATAACAGCTGCTGTGTCAATTTCTGTTTTAACACCGTCTATAGTTATAAACTTCTCGTTTACGCCTATTTCAACCACTCTTTCGCCATCTGTAAAACGAGCATAGCTTCTGCCGTTTTCTGTAATATATTCTATGTTTTCATCAGCAATACCTAAGGCATTTGCAAGGTATCTCATAGGAAGTATTACACGGCTGTTTTCGTCTACAACTGCTGGAGCGTCTACCTTATAAGGCATTGAGTCAATATAGTATCTGTCAATACCGCATGTAAACTTAATTACCTGTTTTTCTGTTGCTTCTGGCTTTTCTGTTTCAGTAGAAGATCTGTCTTCTTTTTCATATGTGAAAAGGTCAAACTTAAGTGTATCGCTTATGCCATAAGCTGCCTTTATGCTTAAGTTCACATCGCCTGCTGCAGCTGTATCAAGAGCCTTAATTTTAATATCTTCTGCAATCATTTCGCCTTCACCGCCAGCAGCGTTTGCTGTTGTTGTAAAGTATGCAATTCTTGGGTTTGATTTATCAATTGAAAATTCAAATATGCCCTTATATTTGCCTGTGCCGTATGGATTTTTACAGCTTACAAACTCAAATCCCTTTGGAAGCTCAAGAGTAAAGCATCTTCTGGCATTAAATAAATATCCGTAGTTATCCTCTGCCTTAACTGTAAATGTCATGTTTTCTTCATTAACATCTGTTACATTTATTTCTGTCTGTGGATATACAGTATGGGCAAATATATATGTACCTGCTGAAACTGTTGAGTTCATAGGGTCTACTGTTACATAAGCGTTATCTTCTTCAAGTACTTCTACCTCAAGAGGTATAATAAGGTCTTTTGATGACATATCAAAATATGTAGCATCTACTTGTACCATCATTGTGTCATCGCCTAAAAGTGTATATTCAACGCCTTCTGTTATTTTACCTGTTGTGTTATAATTCCACTTTGCATTTGTAAGCACAAGCTTAAAAAGAGTATCCTCTCCAGCAGTTGATTTTGTTGGAGAAATAATAAGCCTTGGAGCATCTGCTCCTGTAAAAACAGTGTTTGCTACAGTTGTTTTGTCTGAAGAAATGCTGTTTTCAGTAGCAGCAAAAACAAGTGATGAAGACATTGTAAGTGATAATGCCAATATGGCTGTAAAAACATGTTTTTTCATATTAATTACCTCCTTATGTTAATTATATAAATTATTTATTTGTAGTTGAGCCAAAACCACCGTCACGTATTCCATCGGCATCATCATCAAATGTAATGCCGTATTCCACAAATATTCCCTGCATAAAGCCATCACCAGCAGAAACGGAAACTGTCTTATTTTCACGGCTGTCGTTTGTAAGCTTTGCCATTATATGACCTTCGTTTGAGCTATTGTAATAGTCGCTGTCTATAATACCAACTGTGTTATTAAGCTGAAGACGGAATTTAAATCCAAGACCGCTTCTTGGATAGCATTTAAGCACCCAACCATCTTCCATATAGCTTCTTATGCCAGTTGGAATTTTAATACCTTCACCTGCTGCAAGCAATATATCAACAGGTGCAAAAAAGTCATATCCTGCAGAGCCTTTTGTGGCACGTTTTGGAAGCTTTATATTTTCATATATTGTTTTAAGACTATTTTCTTCTATTTCGCCAAAAGAATCTATATAGTCCTTTTTAAACTGTTCAAATGATACTTTTTCAAATTTTGCTATTCTTTTCATTTATAAAAACTCCTATCAATCCATATAAATAAATTTATCATATATACCTTTTTGGTACAATTACATAATTCTTACTATTAAATAAAATTTTGGTTACACATTTTTTCCATTAATACTATCTCTTATAAATACGTAAAAAAAGTCCCTAAAGTTCCTGTTATCCTCATCAGTTCTTGGGCGTATTTTAGATGTTTTTTTGCCTGCCTGTCGTAGTTTTTTTGATATATGCCGCCTAAAAAGCATCTGGTCTATATTGTCATTTGTATACTGAAAACCATTTTGATTTATGGCATAGCATTTTTTGCCAATAACCATTGCAGCAAGACCGTAATCCTGAGTTACGCATACATCGCCTTCAGTCATTTTGTTTATAATTGCAAAGTCTGCACTATCTGACTGTTTATCAACTGTAAACACACGGCTGTAGCCGTCTTCATATATATGGCTTGTATCAAAATACATATAAACTTCCAAATTAAACTCTTTGGCAATATCAACTATTATTTCCTTAACAGGACATGCATCTGCATCAACAAATATTTTCATGTTTTATCACCTGCATATTTTTTATTATATTTTACAGTAACAAGGCCTATCAGGCAAATAAAAAAATATATGGAAAATATATATAGTTTTTGATATAATTAATAGCTGAATTTATTTTAACCTATTACTATTTGTTTTTGAAAAAGGAGGAAGATTTATGCCAATTAAACTTCCAGCAAATCTTCCTGCACAGGAAGTCCTTGCAAAAGAAGGTATATTTGTTATGGATGAGGACAGAGCCTATCATCAGGACATACGTCCTTTAAGGATAGCCATACTTAACCTTATGCCTTTTAAAGAAATTACGGAGGTACAGCTTTTAAGAAGACTGGGTAATACCCCTCTTCAGATAGAAGCTACACTTTTATACCCAAAAAATCACGACTCAAAAAATACTCCAGCCGAGTATTTAAAAAGCTTTTATCACACATTTGACGAGATAAAAGACCAGAAGTTTGACGGTATGATAATCACAGGTGCACCTATAGAGCTTATGGAATTTGAGGAAATAAACTACTGGGATGAGCTTGTGGAAATAATGGAATGGACAAAAAGCAACGTCACAAGCACACTTCATATCTGTTGGGGTGCTCAGGCTGGACTTTACTACCATTATGGCATACCAAAAACTACTCTTGATGAAAAACTTTTTGGTGTTTTCTCTCATACAAAGACTGACTATGGCGATAAACTTTTAAGAGGCTTTGATGATGAGTTTTATGCACCTCACTCACGCAGAACAGAAAGCAGAAAAGAAGACATACTTAAAAATCCAAAAGTTGTTATACTTTCTGAAAGCGAAGAAGCAGGAGTTTATATCTGTATAGCTAAACACGGCAGACAGATATTTGTTATGGGACATTCTGAATATGACCCTAACACATTAAAAACAGAATACGAAAGAGATATTAAAAAAGGTATAAAAATTGATATACCGAAGCATTATTTTAAAAACGACAATCCTGAAAATCCGCCTGTTGTAACTTGGAGGTCACATTCTAACCTTCTTTTTTCCAACTGGCTTAACTACTATGTATATCAGGAAACACCATATGACGTGGAAAAAATCAAACCACAAGACACCGAGGAGGGAAATAAATGAAATTAAGAAAAATAGCTGCGTTATTATTGGCAGCTCTTTGCACAGTGTCAGCTTTAACAGGCTGTGCTTCATCAACAGAAAGCGACAAAGAACAGTCTTCATCATCTAAAGGTGCAACAGTTACTTTAGGCGAAGTTACAGTTGGCGAAGGCGACAGCAGCAGTGAAGAAGAAGAGGTAGAAGAAATAACAGGTCCAATGAAAATAGCCGTACTTAAAGGTCCTACAGGTCTTGGTATAGCAGGCATGATGAACGAAAAGGATAATGGTGAGCTTTTCGGTAACTACGAATTTGAAGTTTACACATCACCTGACGAAGTTACAGGCAAGCTTATAAACGGTGAAATTGACGTAGCAGCCGTTCCTTCAAATGTTGCAGCTCTTTTATATAACAAAACAGAAGGCGAAATAATAGTTGGTGCTATAAACACATTAGGCACACTTTATATTGTTGAAAACGGAAACACAATTAACTCTGTTACAGACCTTGCAGGCAAAAAAATAGCCATGGCAGGTCAGGGCTCAGTACCTGAATATGTGCTTCAGTTTATACTTGATAAAAACGGTATTACAGATGCAGCTATAGAATTTTTCCCAACACATCAGGAAGCAGCTGCGGCAGTTGCTTCAGGGGAATATAGTGCAGCTCTTCTTCCAGAGCCTTATGTATCAGTTGCTACAAGCAAAAACGCTTCTTTAAGAGTAGCTCTTGATGTTGCTGCTGAATGGGACAAATACTCATATGAGGAAGAAGATGTACCAAACACACTTCCTATGGGCTGTATAGTTGTTAGAAAAGCATACCTTGACCAGAAGGAAAACAGATTTAAAAAATTCCTTAACGAGTATGAATACTTTGTTGAAACAGCTACTGAAGACCCAGCTTTAACAGCTGAATATGCCGTTAACTACGGCATTATGGACGATGCAGCAGTAGCAGAAAAAGCTATTCCAAACTGCAGCATTAAATATGTTGAAGGCAGCAAAATGATGCGTCTTATGAAAAACTTCATAGACATAATGTATGAAGCAAACCCAGACTCTGTAGGAGGCAAAATTCCAGACGACGAGTTCTATTACATTAGATAACAGATGACAAAAAAGTGGTTATTTGATATTATTTTCAAGTAGCCACTTTTATTTTTTTGCTTTAAGGCGGTTTGTATATGAAAGAAAAAATATCAAAAAAAATACTAATATCTGTTTTAATACTCCTTATTTATATACTCCTTTGGTATATAGCAGCCATTATAGTTAATAAAGAGCTTCTTATTCCAAAGCCTTCATCTGTTTTAAATACATTTTTATATTTTGCAGGGCAAAAAGAGTTTTATATAAATGTGCTTTACTCCATTGGCAGAATATGCGCTGGATTTATACTTGCAATAATAACCGGTTCTTTGCTGGCATTTTTAACAAGCTTTGTGCCTCTTTCCAAAAAAATGGTTTCACCAGCCATAAGCATTATAAAAGCCACTCCTGTGGCGTCTTTTATAATACTTACCCTGCTTTGGATAAAGACTACTTATGTGCCTGTTTTTATTTCGTTTTTAATGGTTTTGCCTGTTGTATGGACAAACATAAGTCAGGGTTTTGAAACTGCCGACAAGAAACTTCTTGAAATGGCATTTGTATATAAAATGGACTTTATTAAAAAAATAAGGTATATATACATTCCTAACTGCATTTCATACTTCAAAAGCTCTGTTATATCTGGCATAGGTCTTGCATGGAAGTCAGGCATAGCGGCAGAAGTTATATGCTCGCCAAAGTTTGCCATAGGCAGCCGTCTATACAGTGCAAAAATATATCTTGAAACAGCAGAGCTTTTTGCATGGACAGGCACAGTTGTTATTTTAAGCATTATTATAGAACGCATTACAGTTAAAATACTTGAAAATGTGTTTAAAGAGGACTGACAAATGGAAATAATTATTAAAGATATAACAAAAAAATACGAAAACTATATTTTTAAGGACTTTAATTTAAGCTTTAAATCAGGCAAAATAACAGCTCTTATGGGTATGTCAGGCAAAGGCAAAACAACTCTTTTTAATATTATTTGCGGCATAACAAAGCCAGATAGCGGCAACATTTTTTTCAGTGAAAGCCCAAAATTTTCTGCTGTATTTCAGGAAAACAGACTCCTTGAAAATTTCACTGCTTTAGAAAACATAACTGCCCTTGGAATATCTGAAAAAAAGGCGCTAAATGCCCTTGAAATATGCGGCTGCAGCGACTTTTATAATGTTAAGGCAAAAAACTTAAGCGGAGGCATGGCAAGACGATGCGCTATTGCAAGAGCCATTGCCTATGAAGGAAACTTATACATTTTTGATGAGCCTTTTAAGGGTATTGACATAAGTACCTATGATAGAATATCATTAAGGATAAAACAATACCTGCAAAATAAGACATGTATTTTTATAACCCATGATGTAAATGAAGCAATAATGTTTGCCCATAATATTGTTGTTTTGGGTGGAGATACGGCAGATGTTGTTTTTTCGGCTGAGGATATTAAAAACTATGAAAATATAGAAGAAAAAATAAAATATGTTTTCAGCCAGATGTAACTAATTACTATTTTATTATTTAAAACGGAGTGTGATTTTTAATTGGGACCCGATGACTTGTACTTATTTATATTGCTTGTGATTTGTATTTGCCTTTCAGCATTCTTTTCAGCTTCTGAAACGGCTCTTACATCTATAAGCAGAATTAAACTGCTTAACATGATAGACGACAATATAGAAACAAAAAAAGCACAGCAGATACTTAAACTGGTGGAAAACCCACAAAAACTTTTAAGTGCCATACTTATAGGCAACAACATTGTTAATATCGGAGCTTCTTCAATAGCTACTGTTTTGGCTATGAAACTTCTGCCATCAAATGGTGCCGGAGTTTCCACAATTGTTATGACAATAGTAATTCTTATATTCGGCGAGATTACACCAAAAACATTGGCTGCTCAGGACTCTGAGAAAGTTGCTTTGGCAGTAGTTAAATTTGTTTCATTTGTGGTATTTATATTTACACCTGCAATAATTGTGCTTAACTTTGTAACAGGAAACCTTGTAAAGCTTCTTGGAGGCGGCAGCAAAGAAAAAGCCCCTACAATAACTCAGGCAGAGCTTAAAACAATGGTTAATGTAAGCCATGAAGAAGGCGTACTTCAGGTAGAAGAAAGAAAAATGCTTAATAACGTATTTGACTTTAGACAGTCAAGGGCAAGAGAGGTTATGACACCTCGTACAGATATATGCGCCCTTCCTGATACAGCCACATACAGCGAAGCTGTTGATATGTTTAAAGCAGAGAAATTTTCACGACTTCCTGTATACAGAGAAAACATAGACGACATTATTGGTGTTCTTTATCTTAAAGATATAGTAGCAATTGACGAAAATAAGTTTTCAATTACAAAAATGATGCGTGAGCCTTATTACACATACGAAACAAAAGACATTTCTTCACTTTTAAAAGAAATGCGTACAAAACGAATTGGTTTTGCCGTTGTTTTGGACGAGTATGGCGGAACAGGCGGTATAGTAACCATGGAGGACATGGTTGAAGAAATTATGGGCAAGTTCTCCGATGAGTTTGACGAAGAAGACGACGAAATTTCAGCAGTAAGAGAAAACGAATTTATGGTAGACGGTATAGTAAGACTTGATGATGTAAACGAAATGATAGGCACAAAAATAGAATGTATCCATGCAGAAACAATAGGCGGTTATGTAACTGTTCTTTTGGGCAGGTTTGCACAAAAAGGTGAAGTAATAGAAGATACTCAAAACCACCTTACTATTACTGTTGAGGAAATAGATAAAAACAGAATAGACAAGCTTATAATAAAGAAAAACGCTGTTTAAAATTACACAAAAAAATCCTTCAAGTTAATGAAGGATTTTTTTATTTGTGTTCTTTATTGATTATCCAGTAACACCCGCCAACTGTTGGGCTTACCTTTGTTTCTGAGTCTATTAAATCAATGTCCCATCTTTTTTCCATATTTTCTTCATGTTTTGGGTCTGCCACAAAAACAGTATTATCATCATCTATATCGCAAAGTATTATAAAATGCCCTGACTTTGTAAAATGCCCCTCTCCCATTAATGCTATTACTATATTATTATTTTTAAGGGCATTT
>CALWHO010000001.1 GCA_944380405.1 uncultured Lachnospiraceae bacterium | reverse complement strand
CACATGGAATTACTCTTGTATCAAGCTTTAGAGCAAGGTATATAAGCATGCCGTAAAATATAACCATAATAGGCTTTGGCGCTGCATCTTCCAAAAATATTACAGCTTTTTCTATTTTAGGGTGTTTTTTTATATTTTCAACAATATTTTTGTGTTTTTCCTTATTCATGTTTTCTCTCCATTTTAAACTACAAAGCAACTTAGATATTTTATCATATTTCAAAAAAATTTCAACAACAGTAACCAATTAAAGTTATAGCCATATAATGACAATAACAAAGTTTTAAAAGGGTGATTTATTATGGCGTACGAAGATTTAAAGTGCATTTCTCTTGAAGATGTACCACTAAACTGTAAGTGCAGAGTTAATTTTATTGATATGGATTTTGAAAGCAGAATAAGGCTTTATGATTTAGGCTTTGTGCCTGAAAGCGTTATTGTGCCTAAATATACATCTTTTTTAGACAGCACAAAGGCATATTATGTAAAAGGTACTTTAATTGCCCTTAGAAAAGAAACTGGAAGCAAAATTAAAGTAAATCTTTTAAAAGAGGATAAGGCATGAAAGAATATACCGTTGCTTTAGCAGGAAACCCAAACACAGGCAAAAGCACTGTTTTTAATGCCCTTACGGGACTTAACCAGCATACGGGCAACTGGTCAGGTAAAACAGTTGAAAAGGCAGTAGGTAAATACACATTTGAGGACACAAAATTTTTAGTGGCAGACCTTCCAGGGGTATATTCGCTTTATAGCGACAGTGCAGAAGAAAAATGTGCAAAGGACTATATAGTTAGCAACGAAGCAGATGTAGTTGTTGTAATAGCCGATGCCACTTGTCTTGAGCGTAACTTAAACCTTTGTATTCAGATTACAGATATATTTGATAATGTTGTGCTGTGTCTTAATATTATTGACGAGGCAAAAAAGAAAGGCATTATAATAGACGTGAGGTTGCTTTCTGAAACTTTGGGTATACCTGTTATTTGCACAAGTGCAAGAGATGGAAAAGGCATTAGGGATATCAAAAAAACGGTATTTGATATATGCGAAAAAAATATTGATGTAAAGCCTAAAAAGCTTGGGTTTAAGGATTTTGAAAATGAAGAAAGAAGCAGAAATTATATTAAAAAAACAGAAGAAATTTGTTCTGATGTAATTAAAAATAAAGGTAAGGCGTCTTTTTTGGCAGAAAAGGCGGATAAGGTACTTCTTTCTAAAAAGTTTGGCATACCCACAGTTATTATTATGATTTGCCTGCTTTTTATAATTACGGCAAGGGTTTCAAACTATCCTTGTGACATTATAAGCAGTTTTCTATCATATATAGGTGAAAGGTTTGAGTATTTTTTAAATACAACGCCTTTATCACCGCAGGTGATTTCACTTATATATGACGGAATATTTACAACAACAGCATTTGTTGTATCTGTTATGCTGCCGCCTATGGCTATATTTTTTCCACTTTTTACATTTCTTGAGGATTGTGGTTTTCTGCCAAGAATTGCCTTTTGCCTTGACGGTATATTTTCAAAGGCTGATGCCCATGGAAAGCAGGCGGTTACTAGCATGATGGCTTTTGGCTGTAATGCCGCTGCTATTACAAACTGCCGTATTATAGAAAGCAAAAGAGAGAGGCTTATTGCCATAGTTACAAATAATTTTATACCTTGTAACGGCAGGTTTCCTCTTATTATTGTTTTAACATCTTCTTTTATAGCAAATGGTAATTTATTTATAATGTCAGCTGCAATTATTGCTTTTATAGTTATGGCTATAGGAATTACTTTTTTGGTAAGTAAAATACTTTCCATGACAATTTTAAAGGGCATGCGTTCGTCGTTTGTGCTGGAGCTACCGCCATACAGAAGACCTCAAATAGGCAAAATACTTGTAAGAAGCATACTGGACAGAACAATATTTGTTCTTGGCAGGGCAATTACTGCTGCTGCACCTGCTGGAGCACTTATATGGCTACTTCAAAATATTTATGTGGGAGATATTTCAGTTATAAATGCCATATCTGAGTTTTTAGACCCATTTGCCAAAGTTTTTGGCTTAAACGGAATAATTCTTGCGGCGTTTTTTGTGGCATTTCCTGCAAATGAAATGGTTTTGCCTGTTGTTTATATGTGTCTTGGTGGTGCTTATGCCGTTAGTGACATAGGCAATATGGCTTCCTTTATGACGCTTTTATGTGAAAATGGCTGGACTTATGTAACTGCCTTTTGCACAATACTTTTTTCTATGAATCATTTTCCTTGTGCTACGGCACTTTTGACAATTAAGAAAGAAACAGAAAGTTTATTCTGGACATTTATGGCGTTTATAATACCACTTTTTACAGGGTTTATAGTATGTTTTACAGCTAACTTTTTGTTGAATTTAATATGATTTTTTTCAGCCGTCTTAATTTTTTGTTTTAAGACGGCGATTTTTCTGTTACAATAATAAAAATGCAAATAGAAAGAGGACATAATTATGGCTTTACTGACAGACATAAATGAAAATGAAGTATTGAAGTATATGGGCTATAAAGGCGGAGATGTTGACCCTTTTGTTGAAAAGTCCATAGCCGAAATGAAAGAAATTGTTTTTAAATATGCTGATGTAAAATACACATACAAGGTATTTGACATAGATAAAGAAAATCAGTGCCTTAAAGATACTGTCTTTTATTTTAAGGGTAACGACATAAAGGACATGCTTGAAACCTGTGATAAATGCGTGCTTATGGCTGCAACTGTTGGAAACCAGATAGACAGCCAAATAAGGCTTATGCAGGTGAAGGATATGGCAAAGGCTGTTATACTTGATAGCTGTGCCTCCAGTGCCATAGAAAATGTCTGTGATAATGTGCAAAAGGAAATAGAAAGCCTTGAAATATTTAAGGGCATGTATTCCACAGACAGATTTTCTCCTGGCTATGGCGATATGCCCCTTGAGTGTCAAAAAGACCTTTGCATGGTTCTTGATACACAAAAAAAAGCTGGCATAGCTTTAAGCCGAAGTGGTCTTATGATACCTGTTAAATCCGTAACGGCTATAATAGGTTTTTCAAATATAAAACAAACAAAACGAAAACGTGGCTGCGAATATTGCAATATGTTCAGAAACTGCGAATTCAGAAAGGCTGGTATTACTTGTGACTGATATTAATAAAATTTTAAGCAAAAATATAGTTTTTCTTGATGGTGCTATGGGTACTATGCTTCAGGCAAAAGGTCTTAAATTAGGCGAAAGACCAGAAGCCCTTTGTATTACAGCTCCTGATGAGATTTATGACATACATAAAATGTATATAGATGCAGGAAGCAATATTGTTTACTCAAATACATTTGGTGCCAACAGACATAAGCTTGAAGGCACAGGCTACAGTACAGAAGAAATAGTTACGAAGGCTGTTTCAATAGCTAAAAAGGCTTGTGAAGGCGAAGATGCTTATACTGCTCTTGATATTGGACCTATTGGCGAGCTTTTAGAGCCAGCAGGTGCTCTTACATTTGAAGAGGCTTATGACATATTTAAAGAAATGGTTATTGCAGGCGAAAAAGCAGGTGCTGACATTGTTGTATTTGAAACTATGACAGACCTTTATGAAGTTAAGGCTGGTGTTTTGGCAGCAAAAGAAAACACAAACCTTCCTGTATTTGTAACTATGACATTTGAAGAAAATGGCAGAACATTTACTGGCTGCACAGTTGAGTCAATGGCATATGTTCTTGAAGGTCTTGGTGTTGATGCTATGGGTATTAACTGCTCAATGGGTCCAGAAGAAATACTTCCTCTTGCTCAAAGACTTACTTCATGCACAAATGTGCCTGTTATAGTAAAGGCAAATGCAGGTCTTCCTAACCCTGTTGACAACAGCTACGATATTGATGCCAATGACTTTGCTCGTCTTATGGTGCCTTATGCAGAATGCGGCGTAAAAATTATGGGCGGCTGCTGTGGCACTACTCCTGATTATATAAAGGCTATGTGCGAAAAACTTAAAAATGCAGAGGTTAAGAAAGTAAATGTAGAAGCAAAGTCTGTTTTATGTACTCCTTCACTTGTTGTTGATATAGACGGCGTAAGAGTAATTGGTGAAAGAATAAATCCAACTGGTAAAAAGAGATTTCAGCAGGCACTTAAAGAGCATGACCTTGAATATATAGCCGAAAGAGGTGTTGAACAGGCAGACGCAGGAGCAGACATACTTGACGTTAATGTTGGTCTTCCTGGAATAGACGAAAAAGAAATGATGATAAGCACTGTTAAAATGCTTCAAAGCGTGCTTAATTTGCCTTTACAGATAGACTCATCAAATGCAGAAGCCATAGAAGCAGGTCTTAGGGTATGTAACGGTAAGGCTATTGTAAACTCTGTAAATGGCGAGCAGGAAGTAATGGACAAAATACTTCCTATTGTTAAAAAATACGGTGCTGCCGTAGTAGGTCTTACTATGGACTCAAGAGGTATACCAAAAACAGCAGAAGAAAGATTTGAAATTGCAAAAAGAATACTTGAAAATGCCCTTAAACACGGCATAAGAAAAGAAGACGTATTTATTGACTGTCTTACACTTACTGTTTCAGCTCAGCAGGACCAGGCAGTTGAAACACTCAAAGCCGTAAGAAGGGTTAAAGAAGAACTGGGTCTTAACACAGTTTTAGGCGTATCAAATATTTCATTTGGTCTTCCTGAAAGAGAATTTATAACTGTAAACTTCCTTACACAGGCAATGGCTATGGGTCTTACACTGCCTATTGTAAACCCTAACCAGACAGCAGTTATGGACGCAATATATTCATATAAGGTGTTAAGCGGTGAGGACAAAAACAGCGAGAAATACATAGGCCGTTTTGCAGGGAGAAAAACAGAAACTGTTATTACAACAAACGACAGCCAATGTGCAGCCGAAAGCAATAGCTTTGGCGACATAGAATATGCCGTTTCAAAGGGTCTTAAAGAAGAAACAAGAAAAATAACACTTAAGCTTCTTGAAGAAAAAACAGAAATGGAAATTATAAACGATATACTTATACCTGTTCTTGATAAAATTGGCGACAGATACGAAAGACAGGAAATATTCCTTCCACAGCTTATAAACTCAGCTTCTGCTTCTTGCGAAGCTTTTGAAGTTATTAAAAAGAGCATACTTTCAAAGGGCAGCTCTTCTGTATCAAAAGGAAAGGTTATACTTGCCACAGTAAAAGGCGATATACACGACATAGGCAAAAACATAGTTAAGGTTATTCTTGAAAACTATGGCTATCAGGTAATAGACCTTGGAAAAGACGTGCCTGTTGAGAAGGTTGTGACTACTGCCATAAAAGAAGACGTTAAGCTTGTAGGCTTAAGCGCACTTATGACAACAACTGTTGAAAGCATGAAAAAGACTATTGAAGCTTTAAGAGAAAGCGGTCACGACTGCAAGGTTGTTGTAGGCGGTGCTGTGCTTACGGCTGAATATGCAAAACAAATTGGTGCAGACTACTACGCTAAAGATGCTAAACAGACAGTTGATGCAGCTAAAGAAGTTTTGGGATAAAAAAGGTGATTAAATTGACAGTAAAAGAGTATTTAAGTAATAATGTTCTGCTTTTTGATGGCAGTATGGGCACATATTTTGCCATGAAGTACAAAAGCGGAATTGAAAAATGCGAGCTTGCAAACATAAATAATGAAAAGCTTGTATATGACATACATAGAGAATACATAGAAGCTGGCTGCAAAGCCATTAAAACAAATACATTTGCAGCTAATATGCCTGAAATGGATTATGACGAAAGTCTTCTTGAAAAGGTAATTACAAAGGGCTACGAAATAGCAACAGAAACCGCAAAGGATAGAGGAGTATTTGTATTTGCAGATATTGGGCCTATTCAAAGTACAAATGATGATGAGGTTTTAGGTCTTTACAAGAAAAATGTAGATATATTTATTTCTCTTGGTGCCCAGAACTTTCTTTTTGAAACATTTAGCTCTGAGGAAAACTTAAAAGAAATAGCTGCATACATAAAAGAAAAAAACAAAAATGCATATATTATTACATCATTTGCCATTCAGCCAGACGGCTACACAAGAAGCGGTTCTTTTGGCTATGACATGATTAAAGATATTTCAAAAGACGAAAATATTGACGCTGTGGGCATGAACTGTGTATCAGGGCCAAGACACATGATGCAGTTTTTAAAGCAGTATAAGCTTAAGGGCATTAATTTATCTGTAATGCCTAATGCAGGCTATCCAACTGTTATAAACAACAGAACATTTTTTGAAAGCAGCCCTGAATATTTTGCTCTTGAAGCAGAGGATATTGTAAATTACGGTGTTAAAATAATAGGTGGCTGTTGTGGTACAACACCAGAATACATACGCCTTGTAAATGAGAGAATTGAGAAAATAAGCCATAATGAAGGCGAAAGCGAAAGCAAAAACGAGAAAGAAGTTTCAGCTATTGAAAAAAGACGAAACTTTTTCAAAGAAAAGCTTGAAAGAGGCGAAAAGGTCATTGCTGTTGAGCTTGATTCTCCTCTTACTTCCGACATTTCAAAATTTATGACCGGAGCAAAAATGCTCCGTGATAAGGGCATAGACATTATGACAATAGCCGACTGCCCTATAGCAAAGGCAAGAGTAGACAGCTCACTTCTTGCATGCAAGCTTAAAAGAGAGTTGGACATGGATATTCTGCCGCATATTACCTGCCGTGACAGAAACATAAACGCCACAAAAGCACTTCTTTTGGGGCTTAATGCCGAAGGCGTTGATAATGTACTTGTAGTTACTGGCGACCCTATACCTACGGCAGAAAGAAGTGAAGTAAAGAGCGTATTTAACTTTAATTCAAGAATGCTTGCCAAGTACATATCAACTCTTAACGAAACTGTTTTTGAAGTAAACAACATGACTATTTACGGAGCACTTAACATAAATGCAGTTAATTTTGATGTTCAATTAAGAATAGCTGAGGAAAAAGAGAAAAATGGCATTTATGCCTTCCTTACACAGCCTGTTCTTACAAAAGAAGGTCTTGAGAACATCAAAAAAGCAAAATCTGTACTTAAAGGCAAAATACTTGGCGGTATAATACCTGTATTAAACTACAGAAATGCCTGCTTTATGGATAGCGAAATAGCGGGAATTAAAGTTGACAAAAAAATTCTTGAGCTTTATAAGGACAAAACACCAGAAGAGGGCAGAGAATTAGCAGTTAAGATTTCAGTTGAAATTGCAAAAGAAATTAAAGACTATTGCGACGGATATTATCTTATGACACCTTTTGGCAAAACTGACCTTATGTGCGAAATTATAGATAAAATCAGAGAGCTTTAAAAAATAAACCGTTCCATATTATGAGCTGCACCCCATTTGTTAGACAGTATGATATACTAAATAACAAGTGGGGTGATTTTTTATGTCAAAAGGAATACCAAAGAAAAAATATACACCTGAGTTTAAGAAACTTGTTGTTGAAACTATACATA